>NZ_CBABQS010000009.1:0-92895 GCF_964672035.1 Arcicella sp. | reverse complement strand
AAGAATTAATAGTGATTTAAAATTCTTGATTACCTATTAATTTCAAAAGGACAGATGTAACATAACTGAATATGCATTTCTGCGAGCAGTAATACTGCCTACCAAAACCCAATGATTAGGTATAAAAAACTATTCCCCCTCATCATTTTTACCTATTTCTACTTCTCCTATCTTGCAGTTAAACCAACGTATTTTACCGTAATTCTCGCCCAAAAAACTATCTTTGAGAAAACATTTACTTCATCAATTTATCATGCCCAAAAAACTCAACGAAATCATTCATAGAAGTTCGGTTAATCTTACGCTTTTTGCTTCTATCACGGCCTTTTTTACGTATATGTGTTTCTATCCCTTTAGGCGTGCTTATACAGCGGCAACCTACGAGGATTTGGCATTTTTTGGCGTGAATTTCAAAATCTTAATTATTACAGCACAAGTATTGGGTTTTGCCGTTTCTAAGGGTTTAGGAATCAAATATGTTTCAGAAATGTTGCCCCAAAATCGTTCTCGTAACTTATTGATAATGATTGGTTTATCGTGGATTTGTTATTTATTTTTTGCCCTTACACCTGCTCCTTATAACTTGCTTTTTATATTCATGGCAAGCCTTCCATTAGGCATGGTTTATGGAACTATTTTAGGATTTTTGGAAGGAAGAAAAACGACAGATTTATTGGTTGCAGTATTAACGGCTTCGTTTATTATGGGTTCGGGATTTGCCAAAAGTATCGGCAAATGGGTGATGACGAGTCTGGGCGTAAGTCAGTTTTGGATGCCCTTCATTGCCTGCGCAATTATGATTGTTCCCTTCGGGATTTGTGTTTGGTTGATGGGTCAAATTCCACCACCAACCGAAGAAGATAAAGAAAATCGTACCGAGCGGAAACCGATGCAAAGGGCTGACAGAAAGGCTTTTATTAAAGAATTTGCGCTGAGTATGACCATTTTTGTGGTCTCTTACGTTTTGCTTACCACCTTCAGAGAATTTAGGGATAATTTCACGCCAGAGATTTGGAAATTGTTGGGTTACGGTAATAATTCTGCGATTTTTACGCAAACCGAAACGCCCATTGCTATCACCGTATTATTGATGATGGCGGCGATGCGTTGGGTACAAAATAATTATAAAGCTTTCATAATTATCCAATTATTGATGTTAGCAGGAGGTGTTCTAATTGGCTTAAGTACACTACTTTTTCAACAAAAAATCTTATCACCTGTGGTATGGCTTACTACGTTGGGTTTGGGTGTATATATGGCGTATGCGATGTGCAACAGCCTTTATTTTGAACGCATGATTGCCACTTTTAAGAAATCTGGAACGGTGGGATTCTTGATAACTTTTGCTGATTATTACGCTTATATTGGTAGTATTTTAGTGTTATTTTACAAAAATTTCTTCCAAAAAAGCATCAATTATCTTGACTTTTTTATCATGCTATCTTACATAATATCTGTTATTTACGTAATATTAGTAGCCCTTTCAATGTGGAATTTGAGCATTTATAATCGAAAACAAAAAGGCATTTGAAAGTTATTCTTTCAAATGCCTCATAAAAAGGGAGTTACTTATTATTACGCAATACGATGTTTTCAATCGGTTAAAATTTACTCCTAATTTCTTGATTTTAAACTTAACGTGTTTCAAGGATGTTCCTTTGTAACAATTTCCGTCAGCTATTACTTCATGAAAAGCGTTAAAAAAAGATATTTTTTGGGATTATAAATTGATATTTAGGCAATGTTCTGGGGTAGTAATTTTACATAAATTATTGGGCGGAAGTCCCATTTTAGGCTTTTTAGGATTTTTTTATTAAATTTGTATTCTCATTTTTATAGTAAAATTGATTTTCATCCTTTGTTTTGTCTATTTGAAAGACAGATTTTAAGAGTCAATTAATTCTTAACTAACAAGCAATAAAACATTTTTTAATGTCTAATATGCTGAAAAACAGTTTATTAGATAGTTAGAGTTGCTTTTCCATTATGATTTTTAAAAGTGTATATGTTACAGTAACTCTTGCTCTTGTAAATTTAATTAACCCTTCAAACGACGACAAAGCCAGTGCTGGCACTGCTTCGTTTTATGCTAAAAAGTTTGAAGGGAGACGTACCTCAAGCGGACAACGCTACCGAGCTACTAAACACACCGCCGCACATCGTACCTATCCCTTTGGCACTCAGTTGGAAATTACAAATCGTAAGAACGGCTTAAAAACTATCGTGAAAGTCAATGACCGAGGGCCACACATAAGAACCCGCTTGATTGATTTGTCATATTCGGCGGCCAAGGATTTGGGATTATTAAGTTCTGGAACGGCAAATGTAACAATCAAAGTCATTTCATTAGGAAAACCTTCTGATTTAAACCTAAATGATGACGAATCGTTGAAAGAATCAACGGTCGTAGCCTCAATATTTCCTAATTTCAAGCCCGAATTTTTAGAGAAAAAGCATCAATATATGGTTGTTACGAAACAACCCGATGGGAATTCGAGAGTCGAATATTCGGATGTAAGGCCTAATTAGATGTAGTTTTTTAAAATTCGATGTTATTGTTTGCGAAGACACGGACAACAACATCGGATTTTATATATTTGCCGCTCCTATTTTTTAGATAATGAATTTCCTAATATTGTCTGTGTCTTTACGGAAAATATCAACCGTAAAAAAACTATCCCCAATTTTATACTTACCCGCTTAATTTCTTGGATTTCTACCTGTAATGGTAATTTATTTTCTCATTAAGCGAAATAAATATACTATGATTTACACCCTTAGTATTCTCTTTTGCTTAATTTTGAAGTGTAATCAAATCAGTCCTATATTCAAAAATTATGAAGATAGCCATTCACGGGCGCATATTTAAGGAGGAAACAAAACCTTTTGTACAAGCAATGTTCGATTTGTTTGTACACGAAAATGTTGAACTCCAAATTTCTGAATCCTATTGGGCAGTTCTTTCAGAAGCGGGTATAACGCATTCAGCCACCACATCAGCTTATACCAATAAACAAGACCTCTTTGAAGCCGATTTTGTGTTAAGTTTAGGCGGTGACGGCACACTTTTAGACGCTGTTACTCACGTTGGTGACCGTGAAATCCCCATTTTAGGTGTCAACATAGGTCGATTAGGATTTTTAGCAACGGTTTCTCCCGATAAAATTCAGGAAAGTTTGAAAGAAGTTTTTGCTGGAAATTATGTACTTGATAAACGTACCTTAGTGAGCATCAATACTACCTTAAACGGGGAGGTAGTTGATATATTTAACGGTATAAATTTTGGCTTGAATGAATTAGGAATTATGAAAACCGATACCTCTTCAATGATTATGGTTCGGGCATTTCTGAACGGAGAATTTCTGAATACGTATTGGGCAGATGGATTAATTATTGCAACTGCCACAGGTTCAACGGGTTATAATTTAAGTGTTGGTGGCCCATTGGTGATTCCGACCTCAGATATTTTTGTAATTTCTCCAATGAGTCCCCATAATTTGAATGTTCGCCCTTTGGTCATTTCAACGGACTCTGTATTATATTTTGAAGTAGAAAGTAGAAGTAATAATTGTTTGATTTCATTAGATGCTCGCTCCAAAGTGGTGGACAGTAACATCAAAATCAGGATGGAGAGGGAGAAATTTAAGGCAAATATTATCAAATTATCCGATACCAACTTTCTCAATACCCTCAGAAGTAAATTAAATTGGGGATTTGATGTAAGAAATTGAAAGGAGAAAAGGAAAAATGGAGATAGGAGAATTAATATTTTCTCCTGTCTCCATTTTTCCTTTTCTCCTTTTATTACGCTACTGCAATTTCTTTAATTGCTGGTTTCAATTCTTCTTTTTTAGGAAGACCCACGTGCAAGATACCGTCTGTGTATGTAGCATCAATTTTATCTCCATCCACATTTTTAGGTAAAGTGAAAGTACGTTGGAATGAAGTATAATTAAACTCTTGACGGCTAAATTTCTCCGTTTTCTCTTCCGTTTTTGCTTCTTGTTTGGCGGAAATTGTCAAGCGATTTTCGTGAAGACTCAATTTAAAATCTTCTTTTTTCAAGCCTGGAGCGGCAACTTCTATTTGAAATGCGTTTTCGTCTTCTTTAACATTCACTGCTGGGATGTTATTGTAGGCTACGTTATTGAAGGATTTTGCTGGAAACATGGTGTCTAAATGGTTAAAAAATTTGTTAAATTCTGAATTGTAAAATTGGTTTGTTGGTTGATTTACGCTGTAAACTTTCATGATTTTATATCGTTTTGAATGTTAATTGTTAAGTTTTTGATTGAAAGGTCTTAAGATTAGATTATTTCAAATTTTCTTTCAATCGAAATTTCTTATTCTTCAAATGCTGTTCCACCCTATTTTTAATGCCATTATGTCTTCTTTTTTCTGAAAAATCAATTAAAAAAGTGACATAATTTCCGATTAATACTTTTTTGTTCTATCTATATCTGTCATTATTAATCTTTAAATTCAATAAAATACTTATTTAACGGTCGGTTTGACTTATTAAATGGTTCACATCTTCTGATTTAACCTTTATACCTTGCACACATTAATTCAGTACATAAAATCCATGTAAAATCATGAAAAATCAATTTATTGTAACCCTGCTATTTTTTTGCGTGAGTGCCACCGTTGCGATGGCTCAAACTAAAAAGCCTATAACCAAGAAGCCGACAACTACCGTTAAATCAACGGTTCCAAAGACGACAACGACGACTAAAAAAGCGACGATAACAACCACTACTACAACACCAGTTGTAACGCCTTCTACTGTGGAACAAAATAAATCGACGACTACTAATACGACAACCACAACAACGCCAACCCAGACAACAACTCCGGCTACTACAACGACCATACAGTCTTCTGGACCATCGAAGGAAAAAAAGACTTCTGAGCCAACACCGGAAAAAGTGCGAATACCCAGACAGCCGAGTGGTAGTTATTCGGGACGAGTAAAATTTGGCATTAGAGTGGAGGCTTCTCAGGTTGTGACTTTTGAAGAAGGGGTTTCTTTGGCATTTTCGCCTGGTGTTAATGCAGGTATAATTGTTAATATTCCTTTTAGTGAAAAGGTTTCGATTCAACCAGAGGTACTTTTTTCAATGCAATCAGTTAAAATATCGGATACTGGAACCCCTGATTATTTGAAAGTTACTGGAAATAGTATTTTAGCACCAGTTACCTTAAATTTAAATTTAGGGCACGGTTCAACAAAATTCATGGGTAATTTGGGAGGATACGCCCAATATGCGCTTAGTGCAAATACAGAACAATCAATTGGCGGAGTCAAAACATCCAAAACAGTTGATTTATCTGGAACCGATAAGTTTAATTATGGAGCAGTGGTAGGTTTGGGGGTAAAATTGAATAATAGCTTTTTAATTGAAGCTCGCTCATTTTATGATTTGAAAGAATCTAATAATAAAACGATTGTTGCTACTGTGGGCATTGGATATTTGTTCTAAAAATACTTGAATGCTGTCATTGCTAATGTAGTGAAGCAATCTTATGGAATGATGAAAGAATATTCAAAGACTATTTCATCATTCAAAAGGATTGCTTCGTTGCATTCGCAATGACAAAGTATTACACTTCTACATCTACTAAATTCCTTACAATATCCTCAAAAGTATCTCGCTTGCGAATTAATTTTGCTTCGCCATCAATTACCAAAACCTCCGCAGGCAATAACCTCGAATTATATTGAGATGCCATCGAAAAACAGTAAGCTCCCGCATTTTTCATCGCAATAATATCCCCAGCCGTTACTTTATTCATCAAGCGTTCGCCTTGTGTACCTTCGGGAGTCCACGAAAAAGTATCCGTTTCGCAAATATATCCCACAACTCGGTATTCATCTTGCGCAGTTTCATCTTGATTTGAGGCATTAAAAATATCGTGATATGCCCCGTACATCATGGGTCTGCCCAAATGATTTAAGCCTGAATTTACGCCCACAAATGTCTTGATTGGATCAGTTTTTACCACGTTTGCAGTCGTCAAAAATGTACCTGCTTCACTGACTAAAAACTTGCCAGGTTCAAACCATAATTGCAATTCACGACCATATTTTTTAGAGAAATTAAGGAAAGCATTGGTTAATGTTTCGCCTACTTTTGCCATATCCGTAACTACGTCTCCTTCTTGGTATGAAACTTTAAATCCTCCACCTAAGTCAATGATTTCTAAGTCTTTGAAACTAAAAGCCATCTCTAAAATTGCTGAAGCCGCTTTGGTAAATGCATCCGCATTTTTTACATCCGAACCCGTGTGTTGATGCAAGCCGATAATTTTCATATCATATTTCTCAACAATGGACAAAATTTCTTCTTTTTGATGAATCGAAATTCCGAACTTAGATTCTGGATGAGCCGTCATAATTTTTTCGTTGCCCCCGCCAAAAACGTGCGGTTTCAAACGAATCAAAGCTCCTTTTGTATTGCCATAACGTTGCCCGAATTTTTCGAGTACGTCTAAATTATCCAAATTGATACGAGTTCCTAATTCTGCCGCCAATTCGATTTCATCAAACGAAACACCGCTGGGCGTAAAAGTGATTTGTGAACCTTCAAAACCAGCCATCATCGCCAAGCGTAATTCTTCGGGCGAGACAACATCAATTTCCACTCCGTGTTTACGCATTAATTTCAAAACCGCCAGATTGGTGTTGGCCTTGCAAGCATATTTTATCTTTAGATTAACATTCTTGAAAGAATCACGGAGAATGGAGATTTTTTCGATAATTTTGTTAGCGTCATAGACGTACAAAGGCGTACCAAATTGCTCAGCTAAATCGGTCAGTGGAATGGATTGAATGTGGTAATATGACATTTATTTCTTGATTTTTTTGCAAAGATACGCCCAATCCAACAATTAAACTGTGTCAATAAACTGAATATTTCCAAATGAAAAAACTATTAATCCTCCTCTTAATCGTGCAAGCGACATTCACCAACGCCCAAATCAAAAATGGCCCCATGGTTGGTTATTCCGAAATGAAAGAGGTCATGCTATGGGTACAAACCGAAAAACCCGCCAAAGTGAAATTTGTGTATTGGGAACAAGGAGCTTCCACTAAAAAGATGACCACGGAAGAAGTTCTGACCACAAAAAAGGATGGCTTCACCGCAAAAATTGTTTGCGACCAGGTAACGATGGGGAAGAAATATACTTACGAAGTATTGTTGAATAATAAAGTTGTTGCCCGAAATTATCCGTTGGCTTTTCAAACGCAAGAGCTTTGGCAATACAGAAAAGACCCACCCAACTTTAAATTCGCTTTGGGAAGTTGTAATTATGTAAATGAATCTGAAACTGACCGACCTGGAAATGGCTACGGCGCTCATAATGAAATTTTCAAGTCTATTTACGATAAAAAGCCCGATTTTATGGTTTGGGGAGGTGATAATCTCTATTATCGTGAAGCAGATTGGGGTACTCGCACGGGAATGATTCACCGTAATACCCACTCACGCAATGTGCCAGAAATGCAAGCATTGTTAGGAAGTACGCACCATTACGCCATTTGGGATGACCATGATTTTGCCAATAATGACTCCGACCGTTCTTTTGGCAATAAGGATATGGCACTCGAAATGTTTAAGTTGTTTTGGGCAAATCCAAATTTTATTTTCAAAGACGAAGGTTGTACAGGCACTTTCCAATGGGGTGATGTTCAGTTTTTTATGATGGATGACCGTTGGTTTAGAGCGCCCGATGATGACCATAATCCCAACCGTGATTTCTTCGGAAAGAAACAATTGAATTGGTTAATTGATGCCCTAACGAGTAGTACGGCTACTTTTAAGATAATCGTATCGGGTGGACAAATCGTTAATCCAGCGAAAGTTTTTGAAACAATGGCAAATTATGAAACTGAACGGGATGAATTGTTGAAGCGGATTACAGATGCAAAAATCAAAGGCGTGATGTTTGTAACGGGCGACCGTCATCACACAGTACTTCAAAAATTAGATCGTTCGGGAGAAAATTATCCTTTATACGACCTCACGGTTTCGCCCTTCACGGCTGGTCCTACCAAACCCATAAAAGTTGAAGAAAATTCGCCCGTTGTAGAAGGAACATTATTTACAGAAAGAAACTTTGCCATCTGCGAAGTAACAGGAACCTTGAAAGATAGAGTCTTGAAAATCAGTATTTTTGATTCAAAAGGAGAACAAAAATGGACAAGAGATATTAAAGCGAGTGAGTTGAAGTAAATGTAAAATCAAATCATTATTCATCCCAAAAAGGAGATTCGACAAGTGCGTTATTAGAATTATGGCTCATCTCCTTTTTTTTATGTATATTTACCGAATTAATAAAAACGCATTCCTTGCCCACTAAAACGAACAGACTGCATGATATTAGCAAAACCAGTACTATTTATTACTTTATCTTTTATTGTCGCTGTAAATTTACAGGCTCAGGTTGGGGAAAAATATTATGGGAGAGCTTCTTATTACGCAGATAAATTTCATGGTCGTTCCACTTCAAGCGGAGAAATCTATGACCGTGCAGAGTACACGGCAGCTCATCGAAATTTACCTTTTAATACCATCGTAGAGGTTATCAATACCACAAACAATCGAACAGCCGTAGTTAAAATAAATGATCGGGGTCCTTTTGCTTATAACAGGATGCTTGATTTATCATTTGCGGCTGCCAAAGATTTAGAACTATTAGGTTCGGGAGAGGCAGAAGTAGAAATGAGAATCCTCTCGATGGATAAATCTGAATATTCCATTGCCAGTTTTTACGCCGGGGTGAAGGGGGAATTCAACCGAGAATTTAATCAGTATGAACCCGTTGTAGTAAGTAGTAAAAGTATCGAAAAAATAACCTTAGACACTAATTATTTATCTAAAAACCCAACGCCTAAAAGCCTTCAATTGAAGCCCGTTACCGAAGCATTTGTGGTGGCGGACAGCCTGAGAAGACAGCAAGCCGAAGGTGATAAAATGGGTTTTCGACAGCATAAATATATTAGAGTTATTAAAGATGGAGATGGACGATACCGCCTTGATTCTTCCATAGTTACACCGCCAACCGCTCAAGAAGCGTACTCCGTTGCTCCCCAAACTAACCACTTTAAGACCTACGAATCTCGTCCTCAGATTTCTAAATCTCAGCCTCAACAACAAGTTACTGAAGCAAAAATTACTGAAACACCAGTAGTCAAAAAAACGGTGGAAGAAACTGTGCAAGCAGATAATTATGTTGGAGGTTTTCGTCAGTATCAGTACGTGAGAATATACACGGATAGCGAAGGCAGAATAAGAATGGATACTACCCAAAAAGCACCCGTTCAGTTGGCAAAAAATACGGCAAATCAAACTGAAAAATCGGATGATAAGCCAAGAGTTATCAATACTGCTTTAACAAGTTCTTCTAAACCAATAACTGCTGCTGCAAATCCTCCAAATATGGAAATGACTAAGCCAAAAGAAATTTATAAAGACGGTTTTAGACAACATTCTTATATCAAAATATATAAAGATACCGACGGGAAAATGAAACTTGACACAACGAGTTTTGAAAGACCGAAATAAATTGCCATAAATGGATTTTAAAAAAGGCTGTTTCTTCACGAGGAACAGCCTTTTTTTGTAGATTTGTTAAACATGGAAATCGCTAATGTGCTTCATGGTAGAATTATCAAACTAAAAATCACTCCATCACACATGAAAAAACTAATCCTTTTATTTTCATTAATTTCAAATCTCACATATTCCCAAATGGGTAAAGAGAAAATCTTGGTTACGGATATGACCAAGATTCAACAAGTCAATAGTGTTTCTATTGCTCCCGATGGGAAAAGAGCTATTTATGCCCTGAAAACCAACGAACCCAATGAATCAGACAAGTTAGATTTCGATTATCGTACGCACCTCTGGATAACTGATTTTCAGAGTATCAAGCAAGTTACAAGGGGTACAGAAAGTGTCAGTGCAGCCTCTTGGAGTGCAGACAGTAAGCAAATTGCTTTTGCGAGAAGTGTAAAAAAACAATCCCAAATCTTCATTATGCCTTTGGATGGGGGAGAAGCGTTTCAACTCACTGACCTAAAATACGGAGCAAACAATCCGCAATGGTCGCCCGATGGTACGAAGATTTTATTTACAGTAAATGTTGCTTTTTCTGAGTTATTGAAAGACAGTTTGTTAAATATTTCAAAAAAATTACCTTCATGGTCTTTTGAAAAAGCTGGATTCAAAACGAATGATTTTTTGAAAGGCAATAAGAAAATCAAAGCAAATCCAGATGGAAATTTAGAAGAAATTAGAGCTTATTTAGACAAGGACATTGAAGATAAAAAAGCTAAGGTTTTCAGTCGTTTAAATTTTCAAGGAGAGTCGAGTACAGAACCCGAAATGAGGTTTAATCTTTTGTTCGTGATTGAGGCAAAAGAAGGCGCTAAACCTGTACAAATGACCAAAAACTTTTGGTCATACAATAATCCTACGTGGTCGGCAGATAGTAAAAGAATTTATGCAGTTTGTGGGCTTGATTCAACGCAACATCCTGACCGTGAGCAAAATTCAGCCATTGTGAGAATGAATGCAGACGGCACAGAATTACGTCAATTGGTAGGAGAAAAGGGGATTTCTTACAACAATCCTACGCTTTCTCCAGATGGTAAAATGATGGTTTTTACCACCTCAAAAATTGAGTGGTTAGGCTACAATCAAATCGTGATTGCTAATGCCGATGGTAGTAATAAGACTCCGATAACTTTCGACCGTTCGACCAATAATTTTGAATGGTCTGATGACTCGAAGTTTGTCTATTTTGCCGCAAATTCAAATGGTGGAGTTCCGATGTATCGTCTTGATGTTCAAACAAAGAAAGTGGATAAGTTATCCGATTTTGATTCGGGGATTTTAAGTTTTGATATTAGTAAAGACCGCATCGTTTTTAGCAAAACGGAAGTTAAAAATCCTTCTGAATTGTACACAGCTGATTTAATGATGAAAAGTTCTGTAAAATTGAGTAATCATAATGAGAACTTTCTGAAAAATAAAACGGTAAGTTTTCCAGAAAAGAGAACTTACACGAATTCAAAAGGGCAGATAATTGAATATTGGATTATGAAGCCAGCGAATTTTGAAGCGGGCAAAACTTATCCATTATTATTAAATATGCACGGAGGGCCAACGGCGATGTGGGGACCGGGAGAGGCTTCGATGTGGCACGAATTACAATATTTTTGCGCACAAGGTTACGGAGTTGTCTATGCAAATCCAAGAGGTTCGGGCGGTTATGGAAAAGATTTCCAATCTGCTAATTATCAAGACTGGGGAAACGGCCCTACCGAAGATGTACTTGCTGCTGCCAGTGCCGCTGCCAAAGAATCTTGGGCTGATACTTCTCGTCAAGTTATCACAGGAGGCTCTTATGCAGGTTATTTAACGGCTTGGATTGTCTCGCACGATAATCGTTTCAAAGCCGCTTTTGCACAGCGTGGCGTTTATGATTTAACCACTTTTATGGGAGAAGGAAATGCTTGGCGATTGACACCCAATTATTTTGGCGGATATCCTTGGCAAGAAAAAACGAAGGATATTTTAGACCGTGAATCACCCTATACTTACGTGGATAAAATCAGAACACCATTGTTGATAAAACACGGAGAAAATGATTTACGTACGGGCATAATTCAATCTGAAATGATGTATAAATCCATGAAAATTATGGGGAAAGAAGTCGAATATGTTCGTATGCCGGGAGCAACGCATGAGCTTTCACGTACAGGAAATGTTCGTCAAAAAATTGATAGAATGTTAAGAATTTATGAGTTTTTTGAGCGATATATTAATAAGCAGTAGGCAGTTATGAGTTATGAAAAATGCCAATTTGGAACTAATAATTCCAAACTGGCATTTTTCATAACTCATAACTGAAATTACATTTCTAAATATTTCATTAACAAATCATACCGTTCACGGTCTGGTGTTTCAATAGCATCAAAATTATAAGCACCCACAATATCATATTCATATCTTGCCAACGTGGCCACGACTGATGTAATATCTTGACGATTTAATTTCAAGGTTAAAATATCTTTAGTATCTTCTGAAAATGAGCCACTTGTATAATATGAGCTAATAATTTTAGTGTTATTTGACTCAATTAATCGGCTAATTTCAGCCAATGAATAACTTCTATTTTCAACGGCAATTTCTAAAACTGCGCCTAATTCCTGCGTACCTAAATTCTTAGAAAACTGGTTTAATAATTCATTTACACTAATGGTTCCCGCAAATTTTTGTTCTTCATCCAAAACCACAACCGCCTGTAAATCATGCTTTTGTGTGAGGGCTAAAATTTCCAAAACGTGCTGATTTTCAGACACTACCACTTCTCCAAACTCTGGTTGGAGTGCCAAAAGAGGCAAACCTTCATCAGCATCCATTAGAATATCTTGATTAATCAAACCTCTATATTCCAATTCATTCACAATTGGTAGTTGTCCAATTCGATACTCCTCCATCAAGTCTATTGCTTTTCCAACGGTATCGGTGGATTTCAAGACAGGTAACATCGGATTAATAAAGTCTTTTGCGAGCATATTATTCTTTTATGAAAAGTTGTAAGGATTTTAAGCGTTCTCAAATCGTTACACTAAATTACTGAATTATATGTATTTTCCAAATATATCAAACTAACTCCTCCACATGAATTGGCGTTTTTTCGAGCCAAGTTTCCAGTATTCCGTTAAATACTTCTGGACGCTCCATCATTGGAGCGTGGCAGCATTTATCAATGAAATACAGTTCAGAATTTTCAATTAAACGATTAAATTCGTGTCCTACTTGCGGAGGGGTAATCGTATCGTTCAATCCCCAAACCAAAAGTGTTGGTGTTTTGATGTTAACAACTTCTTTCGACATATTGTTCCGCTGTGCAGACTTGGCAATCGAGATAATTCTGATAACTTTTGAAGCCGTATTTGTAATGTCAAATACTTCATCAACCAATTCTTTTGTGGCGGTGGCAGGGTCATAAAAAGTATATTCAACCCTTTCTTTTATGTAGTCGTAATTTCCACGTTTTGGATATGAACCACCCATGCCATCTTCAAAAAGCCCTGAACTACCCGTAAGAACCAGTCTTTTAACTTTTTGAGGATTTTTTAAGGTATAAATCAATGACACATGGCCACCCAATGAATTTCCTAAAAGCGTTAATTCATCGAAATCTTTCCAATCTACAAAGCCTTCAATAAACTCACAAAGTCCATCACAGCCTGCTTTTAAAATCGGCATATCATAAATAGGCATCATGGGAATAATTACCCGGTATTTCCCTTTAAAACCTTCAATAACACTTGCCCAATTGCTCAAAGCACCGAAAAGTCCGTGTAGTAACAAAAGAATTTCTCCTTCGCCTTCGTCAATATATTTGTAGCCGTTGCCTTCTTTGATTTGATAGTTCATAAGTTCAATATTTTAATAGTTTTTGAATTTTAATTTAAACGGTTTGTTATTTAAAATGTAACTCTCACTAAGTTAAAATAAATTTATTGATATTGTGATAACGGTTTTATACTATTTTAGTTCCATGATAAATTTACCACAAAATAATAAATAAACCCTTAAAAGTATGTTATTTTTGTGTTACATTTTTTTTATTTTTTTTATAATTACTACTTTTATTGATTTAATAAATGTACAAACATTTGATTTTCAGATAATTGAATAAAAATTTTGAAGATATTTTAAATTTAAATTAAAAATTCATAAAATTCAACAAAAAGATTCTATTAATAATGTTTAAGAAGTAAAAATATTAGAATAGTACAAAATTCCTTTATTTCGTTATACAGTTTTAGCGATATTTTTTTTGATTTTAGCAGATTTGATTCGTAATAGTGTTTATCCCAAAAGAGACGCCTAATTTTGATTTCTAAATTTTCAATATCAGTACCGATTACTAATTTTTTCCCTTTTGGATTTTATCTTCAACAGTAGTACGATTTTTAAACTATTCAATACTAATATTTCATCAAAAACTAAGGAAAAGTCGTAACTTCTAAATCGTTAGCGACTCGAATCAAATAGGGTAATTCTTTGAGTCATTCTTTTGGAAAAATTAACAACCAACATAATCATGAGAAAAACAATGTTATTAGCCGTTTCACTTTTCGTGATGGCATCGTGTGTGAGTAAAAAGAGGTTGGCGGATGCGCAAGCTGAATATTCAACTTTTAAGGCAAGCTCCGACAATAATTTGAATAAAGTCAGAGCAGAATTGCGTGATTGTGATAAATCGAGATCAAATTTTGAATCGGAATTGAAGTCGAAAAACAATGAATTAGATTTAAAATCAAGACAGTGGGTCGTCCAAAATAAAGCGTTGGAAGACCAAATTGATTATTTGAAAAAGACGAATACCAATCTTTTGGACAGAATGTCAGATCTTTCGATTGTGAGTAAATCAGGGGCAGAAAGTATCAAAAAATCGTTGGAAACCTTGAACGACCAAAGTAGATACATCAAAGATTTGAATTCATCCGTTCAACGAAAAGATTCCTTAAATTTGGCTTTAGTAATGACGCTAAAACGTTCATTGGCAGATATTAACGATGACGACGTAACGGTTGAGGTGAAAAAAGGAGTAGTATATATTTCAATTTCTGATAAAATGCTTTTTCAATCGGGTAGTGCCACGATTAATCCACGAGCGGAGGTTGTTTTAGAGAAAGTTTCGAGGGTGGTGAACGACCATAAAGAATTAGATATTTTGGTGGAAGGACATACGGATAATGTGCCAATTTCAACCAATTGTTTAGTAGATAATTGGGATCTGTCCGCAAAACGTGCTACTTCCGTTGTGAGACTTTTGCAAGCTAAGTTTGGTATTTCACCCGAACGTATGACGGCAGGCGGTCGTTCTGAATATGTACCGAAAGTTCCGAATTCGAGTGATGCTGGACGGAGGGTAAATCGTAGAACCGAAATTATTGTTTTACCCAAACTCGACCAATTCTTTCAGATGTTAGCGAACGGTCAGAAATAAGATTTAAATGATGAGTTATGAATGATGAGTTATAAATTTTCAAAAATATCTCTTTATTCGTAGCTCAAAATTAGGTCAAATATTTTCATCCATAACTCATCACTCATAACTCTCTTCCCTGTTTTCGTTTTTTATGGATCTTTTAATTTCAATGCTAATTATTGCACGGTTTTTGATGATAGGTTATTAGTTAACTGCTATAATCGTTTAAGGATATACCCCCTTGACGGAACCCATCAAATATTTATAAAATTATGAACAGAATTTTCGTGTTTTTCTTATCAACCATGCTCATAAGTTCGTGCGTAAGCAAGAAAAAATTTGTGGAAATGCAAGATGAATACCTAACTTTCAAAATCACTTCAAGAGATAATATTGCCAAAGTGAAAAACGAGTTGAAAGAGAAAGAAAAACAGCTTACTGCCTATGAATCCGCTACAAAGACTCGTAACAAAGAATTAGAAATTCGTTTTAAACATATCAAAAGTTTAGATGAACAAATTGATTTTTTGAAAAAAACAAACTCAAAATTATTGGATAGAATGACCAACCTTACCCTCATGAGTAGGGCAGGAGCTGACAGTATGCGAAAATCAATGGAGACGATTAACGAACAAAGTCAATACATTGAAAATATCACGGCTGCTATTCAGCGAAAAGATTCTTTAAATCTTTCGTTTATGGTTACGTTAAAAAGGATGATAAATAACGATATTTCGGATGAAGAATTTAGTGTAAAAGCTCGAAAAGGCTTGGTTTTTATCTTAATTTCGGATAAAGTATTTTTTTCTTCCAATAATGCCAACGTCAATCAACAAGGAGAAAATACCCTTGAAAAAATCGCAAAGGCCCTTAATGGACATCCTGACTTAGAAATTTTGGTAGAAAGTCACACGGATAATTCTCTCGTAATTGCCGATGGGATTAAGGACAATTGGGATTTGAGTGCAAAACGTGCTACTGCCATTAGCAGATTATTACAAACTCGTTTTGGGGTACAACCTGATAGAATTTTAGCGGGTGGACGCTCAGAATATTCACCAAAAGAATACACAGGAACCGAACCAAACAAAAAACTAAATCGCAGAATCGAAATTACCGTGATGCCTAAATTAGATCAATTTTTTCAGGCTTTAGTAAATGGACAGGTGAAGTGACAATGGATAATTGATAATGAACAATGGATAATTGACACAGAATGATTGTCCATTGTCCATTATCAATTAAACTACTTATCTCCCAAAATAATTGGAGCATTTCCTTTTCCCATAATAATCACCTTCGTGTTTGGCGATTTTGCAATCTCTTTTTGTGCTAAAATAGATTCGTATTGCAATTGTCTATCACTCAACCCAGTGGAAAGAATTTTCTGATAATCGGCAATTCCTTGGGCTTCTACACGTTTACGTTCAGCTTCTTGTTTTTCCTTTTGCAACACAAATTGCATCTTTTGGGCATCCTGTTCAGCATTAATTTTTGATTCGATGGATGCTTTTACAGACGAAGGAAGCGTGATATTTCTCACCAATAACTGCTCTAATAAAAGCCCTCTCGAACGAAAATCCTTCTCAATTGATTTAAAAATTCCATTCTGAAAAGCATCTCTTTTACTTGAGTAAAGTGCTACGGCATCGTAATAAACGGCATTGTCTCTAATTTTAGTTCGAGTGATTGGGCGAACAATTTTGTTCTGATAATCAATACCGATTTCCTTTAAAATTCTTGGAGCCTCGGCAGGAATTACTCGATACAAAACAGTCAAATCAATAACAACTTCCAACCCATCAGCCGTTAAAACCCGAATGGCATCGTCACCTTGTTGATTGCCTTCATCATGAAGGGCAGACATGGTATAATTCTGGGTTTTTATGTCAAAAGTTTCAACATTGGCTAATGGATTCACGAGATTTAGTCCACTCGTTAAGGTACTTTGTCCAACATTACCAAATAAAGATTGGACACCAACTTCACCCGTACCAATTTGCTTTATACCACCTGAAAGAAAACCTATAACAATCAAAACCCCACCCAATACTTTGGCGGGACGTGAAAAACGAGCAATCGTTAATGAAGGAGTATTGATGGCAAAACCCACTATTAAAGCTACTATACCTAAGAAAATTAAGAACATTGTTTTTATGTTTAAATTGTGATTAAAGAATATGTTTTGGTCTACTTGATTTTGTACTGGTACTTGATAAACACAAAACCGCATCAAATATTAACTACTTGATGCGGTTTTATCTCGATATATTATGAAAGGCTGTTTTAAGGTATAAATTATCAGATATGAATTATGAGTTATATTCAAGAACTAAGTTTTGAGAATTTCACTATTTTAACTCATAACGCTATTCCCAAACGTTGGTAAATGAAACTCATTAACCAAGCGGGTCCAATCATTAAAAATTGTATATCTTTTAGGAATGAAGGTTTTTTTCCTTCTACTTTATGACCCCAGAATTGTCCAATCCAAGCCAGTACAAAAACAGTTATTGAAACTTGCCAAAGTGGTGCAAAATCCGATTGTTCAATTAAATGAGCCAGATAAATGCACAGTGAAGTGAAAAGTAACAAACCAACTGTCAAAGATTTTGATAAGGTAAAATAGTAAACTAACGTGAATGCTAAAACGATTAATGCGACATTCCCTTGTACATCGCCAATACTAAAAAAAGGCAGTTTGATACTGAAAAGCAAACCGACTACGCTGAAAAAAATGAGTGGTACACAAATCCAGTGAACAGTTTTGTTGATGGGATTTTGGTGACTTTCGCCGTACTCGGCAAGCCATTGATTGATAGTTTTCATAATATTTAGTGATATATTTTGGTTAACGTTAAATCCAAATCTACAAATTTATCTTTGAATAGTCAAAAAATATGTCGTTTTTTTTGTATTATTCGTGGATATTTGTTAATCCGTGAAATATTATTTTAAAGCTAAAAAATCTTTTACCACTCCGTCAAAATCTCGTATCTTCGTGGACTATTTTTATTTTAAATTTTTTCAAAAGTGTTTATTGAACCCTACCATAATCAACATCAACAAAACGAAAAACGTACAGGCTGGATTGAAGTAGTTTGCGGTTCTATGTTTTCAGGAAAAACTGAAGAACTTATTCGCAGACTAAATCGTGCAAAAATTGCCAAACAAAAAGTGGAAATTTTTAAACCTGCTTTTGATACTCGCTATCATCAAGAGGACATTATTTCGCATAATTCAATGTCTATTCGTTCAACGCCCATTCAAACAGCGAAAGAAATTCTTCTGCACGCTGGTGAGTGTGACGTGGTGGGGATTGATGAAGTACAATTCTTTGATGATGAAATCGTTGAGGTTGTAAATAAATTGGCAGATTCAGGGAAAAGAGTGATTGTGGCCGGACTTGATATGGATTTTAAAGGAGTGCCTTTTGGACCCATGCCCGCACTCATGTCGATTGCTGAATACATCACAAAGGTTCATGCAGTTTGTGTAATTTGTGGTGATGTTGCCAATTATTCTTACCGAAAAATACCCGCCCAAGAACAAGTAATGTTGGGCGAAACCGACAGTTACGAAGCAAGATGCAGAACGTGTTTTCATTTATAATTTCAGGGATTAAGGAATTAGGGAATTGGGGAATTAGGTTTTACCAACGATTTTTAACGTCCACGCTACCCATTTCATGGCTGATTTATACCTGTATAAGCAAATCAAAACGCCTAATAGTCGCCCGACTTACGAAAATACTTCTCATCTTTCACCTTTTACTGCCTACTGCAAATGCACAAATTGGCACTTGGAAAACTCACTTCAATTATCTGAATACGAAGGATTTGGCCATTGTTGAGATGAATATTTATTGCGTGAGCGAAAATGGTTTTTTCTACTACGATACGGCTGAAAAACAAACGGTTAAACTTTCTAAAATTGATGGATTTTCTGAAACGGGGATTGCTAAAATTAATTACAATTCTGCGCTAAAAACCCTCGTAATTGCTTACCAAACAGGTAATATTGATTTATTGACGGTGAATGCAAAAGGTGAACCTACCAAGATTATTAACATCCCCTTGTTAAAAGAATCGACTTCAATTCAAGGCAGCAAAGCCACAAATCATATTCAATTCAAGGATAAAATCGCTTATTTGGCTTATGATTTTGGCTTGGTTTTGTTGAATGTTGAACAGCAAGATATTCGTGAAACGTATCAGAATTTAGGGGATAATGGTTCGTCAATTAATATTTATAAAACGGTTTTTACGCCCGACAGTATTTATTTATCAACCTCGCAAGGCATACGAGCCGCCAAATTTGCCTCAAACATTAATCTTCAGTATTTTGGAAATTGGAAAACATTGATTTCTAAGCGTTTAGCGATTAGTAGTTTCCAAAATGGAATTGTTTTGGCTTCTGATTTAGGGGAGATTTTTACTTCCCAAAACGGTAAATATGGAAATTTTACTAAATTTTCGGGTAAGATTGAAGATATTTACTTCGTGAACAATCAAGAATATTTTATCAAAGCATCCAATTCTGTTAATATTTTGAATAGCACGAATTTTGGCATTAATAATATTTCTGACAATAAAATTCAACAACCTCAACAACTCAAATCCGAAGTGGCAGGAAAGTATTGGATAGCAGATTATAAAAATGGTTTGTTGGGCAACACAGAAGGAGCTTTTAAAAGTTACAGCCCCATTAGTATGGATACACTTTATCAAAATCGCCGAGATTCAATTGTTGTAGATTTGGATGGTAATCGTTGGATTAGACAGGGGAATTTTGGTGGAATTTTAGTAATTAGTACCAAAAATCAACGACAATATATTTCAAATGTAGTTGGTGGTGGAAATTTACCGAGCAATAACGTGAAGAGTTTGGCCTTGGACCGAGATGGGCAAATGTGGGTTGGGACAGATCAAGGCGTTGTTGTTTTTGATAATCCTTCGGCGGTTTTTAGCGGTAAAAATTTTGATGCTTACACGCCCGTATTTGAGCGCAGAAGACTTTTGGGTAACGAAACAGTAACCTCCATTGCCATTGACGGAGGGAACAGGAAATGGTTGGGAACAAAAAACGGCATCTTTTTATTCAGTTCAGATGGGGCAGAATTAGTGAGCAATTTTAATGAAAAAAATAGCCCTTTGCCCACGAACGAAATTTCTTACATCACGGCTGAACTCAACACAGGTGATGTGTATATTCGTACCTCAAAGGGCATGGTTTCCTATCTTGGCACGGCTACGGAAGGAAGTTTGAAGCAAGATGAAAATGCGGTAAAAGTCTTTCCAAATCCCGTCAGAACTGATTTTGAAGGGCAAATTGGCATTGAAGGATTAGTTGAAAATGCCTTTGTGAAAATTACGGATATTGCTGGAAATTTAGTCTATGAAACTCGTGCCAACGGAGGAACTGCCGTTTGGAATGGCAAAACCTTATTGGGCGGACGAGTTGAAACGGGGATTTATTTGATTTTTAGTGCTAACAAAAAAGGGGAGGAGACATTAGTAAGTCGTTTGGCAGTTGTGAAATAAATTGTATTGTCCCAATGTTCATAAAGTCTCAATTAATTTTATTATCCACAATTCGTCCATCCGATAATTCGATAGTCCTGTCACTGGCTTTTGCAAAGTCATTATCATGCGTAACAGCAATGATGGTTTGTCCGAAATCATGGGCAATCTCTTTGAAAATATCAAAAACAATTTTAGTGTTTTTACTATCAAGATTACCCGTTGGTTCATCGCCCATTAGGATTGCAGGGTCATTGATTAAGGCTCTGGCAATGGCTACACGCTGTTGTTGTCCACCACTTAGCTTTGAGGCGGGTTTAAGAGCTTGGTCTTCCAAACCCAATATTTTGAGTTTTTGGTAAGCTCTTTCCTCAATTTCTTGGTAACTATATTTGCCTAATTTTCGGGCTGGAATCATGACATTTTTCAAGCAAGAAAATTCGGGTAGGAGGTAATGAAACTGAAAAACGAAACCAATATTTTCATTACGAATGGCGGCTAATTCATCTACTTTTTTGCCAGTTATTTTCTCGCCTTTTATGAATAGTTCACCCTCGTAGGCGGTGTCCATCGTGCTTAAACAATACAACAGGGTTGATTTCCCTGAGCCACTTTTACCGACAAGTGTCAAAAATTCACCTTCGTAAGCCTCAAAACTTACATTTTGTAAGGCTTGGAATTTTACGGGGTCGTAAAAATATTTTCCAATGCCATTTGTACTTAAAACTATTTTTCTGTTTGTCATTTTCTTATTTTCTAAAAATATCCACGGGGTCAATTTTTGCCGCTTTTCGAGCAGGAAAATAGCCCGCACACAGCGTAATTATCATCCCCAAAATGAAACTTCGGATAAAAATTGGAAGTTCAAATCCAATTGGAAAATACCCTACTGGTCCTCCCATGTACACATGAGACATAATAGCAATTAATCCAGATCCAAGCAATAAACCACATACAGTACCGATACAGCCCATAATTAACGCCTCCATTACAAAAATTTTCACGACATCACTTCCTTTAAAACCTGTAGCTTTAAGAATGGCGATGTCGTTGATTTTTTGCATAATCGTTGAACTCAAAATATTATAAATACCAAAAGCAGCCACAATCAAAATTGATAAAGAAATTGCTCCCATCATTGCCTTACGAGTTTTATCACCCGCCAAAACATCGGCATTGGTCGTTTTCCAGTCTTCTACTTTATAGGAAGTAAGTTGTTGCAATTGTGTAGTAAATTCCTCTGATTGATTGGCATCGGGTGTATTGATAAAAATATTGCTCACAAATGAAGGACCTTCTTTGAGAAATTGTTGTGCGGTGTTGATGTTTACATAAGATTTTTGGAGGTCGTTTAAATTACTTCCTGTCGTAAAAATCCCTACAATTTTCATCACTTTTACCACACCAAAAGAGGAAGTTATCGTGATGTTTTCCTCTAAACCCAAATTCAATTTTTCCGCAATTCCACTCCCGATAATAATACCATTTAAATTGCCTTGAAGTGCTTCAATGCTTCCCGCCACCAAATATTTTTGGGTGTTGAACATTGCACTGTATTCCATCATATTTACCCCACTTCCGCTTCCTTTTAGTTGAGCTTTTCCTCGATTATAAAAAGCATCAAAACCCACTTGAACGATGGCATTGGTGACATAAGGCTCTTTTTTTACCTTTGCTAACAGTGCCTCTGGGTTAATAATTTTCTTAGAAAGTGTGGTAATTTGTGGGTTGATAATTACGTGAATATTGTTGCCATGATCGCTGGCAATGGGCATACTTATTTCATCGTCTTTATAAATTTTTATATGAGCAGAGTTTTTAAATATTTCACCTCTCGAATAACTCGAAAAACCCGATGAAAGGGAATTCATAAATAAATAAATGCCCACGCCAATCGTAACACCCAAAGCTGCAACCATTGTCTGTTTTTTTCGAGTGACGATGTGCGTAAGGGCAATATCTATGTTTATATTTTTCATCTGATTATTTGAATTGAGAACCTACTTCTGAAGTTGCTGTTTTGTTATCAGCGACATTGTCCGTCACTAAAATAGTATTGTCATTAATCCCACTCAAAACCTGTACCCAATTGCTACTGGCAAATTTTGTCCTAATTTTTACTTTTTCTTTCTGACCTTTTATCTGCACATTTCCCCCAAAATCAACAAAATTGCGTGGAATTAATAATGCGTTATTGTTCACCCCTATCGTAATATTTGTCTGTAATTGGGTATTGACAATCGTAAAATCTAAAGGCTCATTGAACGTAATCTTGCAAATAAAAGACTGCGTAGCTTCATCAAAAGCGGGATAAATTTCGGCAACGGTAGCTTTGTAGGTTTTTTCTTTATTGGTATTCAGTTGAACCAAGGCTTCTTGTCCTACTTTGATTTTTCCAATATTACTTTCGTCGATATTTACTTTTGCGTAAATATTGTTCGGTTCGCCAATCAAGGCAATGGCTTCTCCACGGGTCACGTAATCGCCAATTTGTTTGTATTTCTTAAAGACTTTTCCACTATTTACGGCCTTTATTTGATTTTTACTCAAGGCAATATTGTTTATATTCTTTGCCACTTTATTGCTAATGAACTGTTGTTCAGCTTGTTGTTTCAATTGTTTGTAGTTTTCAAGCGAACTTTCATAATTTGTTTTAGCGGTTTTATATTGTAAATCGCTATTCTCGAAATCAATTTTTGCGATGCTATTGCTGTCCCACAATTTTTTATAGCGTTGAAATTGCACAAAATCTTGCTCCATTTTTTGCTTGTTGAGATTGATTGTATTTTGTGCTTGTAAAAAAGCAGGAGCATTACTTTGCGTATTATTTTGGGCTATTTCGTACAATTCTTTGGCACTTTCTTGGTTGAAACCGCTCTCCTTATTATCAACCACTGCCAAGATTCTGCCAGCATTTACAAAGTCTCCTTCCTCGAAATTCACTGCCGATAAATACCCATCGGTTTGGGCTTTTAGGGTGTAGGTATTTTTTGCTTCCAAAATCCCAGAGGCAAAAACGGTTTCAATTACGTCTTTTCTAATCGGCTTAGTCTCTTGGGTTTTCTTGCCGCAAGCAGTTAAGAAAAAGACCGTGGATATGACTATGATAAACTGATTTTTCATTATTATTTAATTTTATTATTAATATCAATTTTGATTTGTGCGAGCGAAATATTCACTTTTGATGATATGAGACTATATTTGGCATTTATCAATGCGTTGAAACTTCCCAATACTCGGTCGATGCTGATTAAACCTTCGTGGTATAAATTCTTATTTTTTTCGTAAGTATCCTGTTGGATTTCCACAATTTCCCCATTACTTTTTGTCTGAGAAAGTGCTTTTTCCCAGTCAGTTTCTAATTGCGTAACGGTTAAATCTGCTTTGATTTGTGCTTGCTCCGTATTTTTTTGAGCCAATTGATAGTCGTACTGAGCTTTAAATTTATTGCTTAACGTATTGGCATTTGGTAAGGCAAAATTGATTTTTAGTCCTATATAATTACTCATAATCCAATTGCCACCCAAGATGGTAAAATCATTGTTGTATTGATTAAAAGAATTACTGGCAACCAAGGAAACCGTTGGCGAAAATGCCCTTCTGGTTCTTTGGATAGTAGTAAAAGCCGATAATTCTTTCAAACGATTACTTTCTGATAGTAGATTGTTGTACTCAACCAATGGTTTGACGATACCTGAATTTGTTGAAATTTTCTCCAAAATTTCGATGTTTTCTGCGTCTGGAATATCCGCCAGAATTTTTAAGGAAATATAATTTTGTTTTATGAGGTATTCAATCTGATTGATATTTTCTTTAATAGTCAATTTACTCACTCGACTATCATTGACATCTTGTTGCTTCACGATGCCTTGTTTGTACTTGCGTTCGGCTAAGGCTAAAAGCGTATCAGCCACTAATAGATTCTGTTTGGTACTCTCCAATTGGGCGTTGAGTTGCACAATATTGTAGTAAGCTGCGGCAATGTTTTCGTATAGATTTTTCTGATTTAATTTAATATCGTTCTCTGAGATTTGAATATTGATTTCTGATAATTTTAGGTTTTGCCAACCTTCTAAATTCAGTAGCTTAATATCCACATTTTGGGTGGATGAAGTGTTGTACTGCACACCCGTTTGAATCTGGCGAAATTCACCTTTTTGACCTCCGAAAATCTCGGCAGGAAAGAGATTAACGGGCAATCTTGTATTGTTGGTAAAACTCTCATTGATATTTGTGATTGGGTCGGCAATGGCAATTTTAGCCGCCAGTTTTGATTTTTTGGCTTGTAATAATCGAATATCATTCGATTTGATGGAAATACTTTTGGTATTGGCAAAGGCTAATAATTCATCCAAATTTTCAAATTTTTGTTGGGCATTTATAGCTGCTAAATGGCTGATTATTAGCAATATTATAAAAAATAGATTCTTCATTTTATGCTGATTATTTTGTCAAAAATATTTCAAAATAAGGTACTTAAAAATGAAAATTTAGCTGAAATGGACGAAATGGATTTGAAGTGGACGGTGGAATCATTACCCATTCGCCAACCAATCCAAAAATGCAGTTACTTTCAGTTTTCCAATGATAATTTGCTCGTTGAAGTCAAGATTGAGATTAATTACAATTTTGCGATTGAAATAATGCGAAGCATCTTGAATGGCTTTGCGATTGACAAGAAATTGCCGATTGGCACGAAAGAAAGTTGGGTAAAATGTTTTTTCTAAAACATCTAATTTCTGAGAAAGAAGTTGTTTTTTTTTGTCGAAAGTATAAGCAAAAACAGTATTATCTTCAATGTAGAATAAGGCAATTTTATCTCCTTCTAATGGAATGATTTTATCGCCTTGTTGCATGATGACTGAAGGCGTTTTTGTAGGGAAAAGTTGATTCCTCAGAAGACTCATCAGATTGGGTACGGTATCTGCTTGCGATGCAAATCTTTCTTGTAAAGAATGGTATTTTTCTAAGGATTTTTCAACGGTATTTTTTGAAAATGGTTTTAATAAATAATCAATTCCAACGGTTTTGAAGGCTTCTAAGGCATATTCATTGAAAGCGGTACAGAAAATAATTGGGGTACGATTATTGATTTTTTCAAAGATTTCAAAACTCAAACCATCGCCCAATTCAATGTCTGAAAATATTAAATCAAGTGCTGGTTTTGTATTGAAAAATTCAAGCGCCTCTTCCACCGAATGCAATAAAGCCAAGATTTCAACATCAGTTTCTATTGCCCTGATGGTTTTGGCCAAGTCTTTCGCCGTCAGTTTTTCGTCTTCAATAATTGCAATTTTCATATTCTTTTGTTTTGCTACGAATTTATTTACCCAATGAGTTCAATAAATACCGCAAAATTCGTTTCAGTTTTCATGATTTCAATTTCTTTATTTGCAATTAATTTGTATCGCTGATTCAAGTTTTCTAAACCAGTTCCTGACTGAATTTGCAATGTTTTTGGCAATAAATTATTCGTAACTTTCAAACGATTTCCTTCTATTAAAACTTCAATCAAAAGCGGTTTTTTATCGGTAAAAGCATTATGTTTAATGGCATTTTCTACCAAAGTCTGCAACGCATACACGGGAATTTTCTTGGACAAATATTGCTCTGGAATATCAATTTGGCACTTGAACGAATCTTCAAACCTCACTTTTTGCAATTCAACATAATCAACCGTGAATTTTAATGAATCAGCCAATAAAACAATTTCATTATTTTTAGCTCCCATCGAATAACGTAAAAATTCGGAAAGTCTGACCGTGTAAGCTTCTGCCTTATCTGGACTTTCACTAATTAAAGATTTTAGTGTACTCAACGCATTGAATAAGAAATGAGGTTGTAATTGTTGCAATAATGTCAGCTTTTGTGCTTCTAAATTAGTTACCTTTAACCGTTCAATTTCTAACTCGGCACTTTCTTTTTGAAACTGTAAAATAATTGAATTGCAAAGAATCAGAATTAATGAATTAATCGCAATCGCTGGAATATAGGGGAAGAAAGTATTAATTTCATCAGGTTTTAAATTTAGACTCACCAAAACAAAAATATTAAAAGTTTGTAAGATCAAAATTGTTGCATAGCTCGATATATATCGCTTATAACTGTTGGAATCTTTTATGATTGAAAGGATAAAAATATTTGCATTCCAAAATAAAAATACCACACAAGCTAACACAAACCACACGATAAAAATTCTTGGCATTTGTATTTTCTCGAAAACAAATAACGGTACACTCCCTACTAATGCCACAATTGGGGATGAAATGTAAGCGGCTCGAAAAAGTTTTTTCTTCATTCGGTAAATGTAAAAAAATGAGTTTTGAATGACTATGTTTTCATGTTGAAGTGGACAAATTAATAATTGAACCATAAATAAATCTAACTTATCAACCACTCCAACTTAATTTTCCGTCATAATATTTTAGTTTTGTAAAAAAATAAGCATGGAAGAAATAATAAACGATAATTTCAAAGGAAAAATCTGGAATACAACCTTCGGGGGTGATTATTGTGTCTTAGAAATTAGAGATGAACCAACCCGCCAAGTGAGTTTTGCTTGTATCAATGTATTCAATGGCGATGTTTTATGGGAAAATATAAAACCCGAAAAATCGTGGTGGTTGAGTTTAGTTGGTATTTTTGATGAGTTTTTAATTTTGCATAAATATGCTTCAAATCAAAAACCAGAACCCGAAGGATTATTGATTTTGAACGTCAAATCGGGAGAAATGGTTAAACGTATAGATAATTGGATTTTTGCTAATTTTCAACATCATATTTTAACAATTTATCAATTACAGCATAACGAACCCATTTATGAAATCATAGATTTGTCTGCTTCTTCTCTGGACATTAAAACTATCTTAGAGAAAACTCCATCAATGGTTGAGCAGTCCAATAATTTAACAAGTGCAACTCCGCCCACGCACTACCCAGAAGACAGCCCACATTTTCCAACAATTTACAAGTTTTTATATCGTTTATTGAACATTGATGTTGTTAAAGCAGTAGATTATCTCGAAATCAGTAACAAGATTATAATTTCTTACTATATTTACAGAGATAAATCTTTTCAGAATTACCTTTTGGTAACTAATAGAGCTCGTGAAATTTTACTGAACGAACTAATTGCGGAAACCGAAGGCATTGGAATTGATACTTTCACTGTAAAATCCGATACTTTGTTATATGTTAAAAATCAAACTCAATTCGTCGGTTATAGGTTATAACCCGAAATCCGCCTTAAAAACTGCTGTAACTTGTGCTTTATCAACGGTCGCTTTTTCATCATTTTCAAATGATTTTGTGAAAGATTCGATTGGCATAAAAAAAGAAGCAGGCAAAACTTTTGTTTTGTATAAAGTAGAACCCAAGCAAACCCTTTTTTCGATTGTGAAACGCTATGGAAGTTCAGTTGCAGAATTTAAAACTGCCAATCCAGGAATTTCGGAGGGCTTAAATGCTGGGCAAACCATTAAAATTCCCTATAAAGGTATCGTGGTAAATTCCACGCCTGTGGCTGTCAAACCTACGTCCACGCCTCTGGCTGTCACGCCAGCCGCAACAGCGGAAACTGTCAAGATGGTTTCGCACGTGGTTGAATCTGGACAGGGTTTGTATGCCGTGGCTACGAAATATAAAGTTACCATGTCAGATTTGCGTAAATGGAATAATCTTACGACTGACCAATTGATTTCTGGACAAGTACTTATCGTGGATGCTCGTGAGTATGAACGGGCAAAAAAAGCGGGAGAATTGCCCGCAAAAGGTGAAATTGTGAAAGTGGAAGATACCAATTTGGGAAATAATACGACAACCACCACCCAAAAACCATCAACTGAATCAAATGATGCCAGCGACGCTAAAACTTCTTCGGAAACCTCAAAGACTTCTTCAGGTTACCGCAAAACCGTTGAAACAGGATTGGCTGAGTTAATTGACGTTGAAGATAAATCGGGTAAATATTTGGGATTGCATCGTTCTGCTCCCGTAGGCACGCTCGTAAATGTAAAAAATTCATCGAATGGTCAAAGTATTTGGGTGAAAATTGTGGGTAAATTACCTGATATAGGTTCTGATAAAGTAATTATCAAATTATCGCCCAGAGCTTTTGAAAAATTAAATCCATCCGACAAAAGAATTAGAGCAGAAATAAGTTATATGACACCATAGTTCAGTAGGCAGTTATCAGTAAACAGTTATCAAAATAAAAATATCGACAGATTCATGCTTATTTTGGTAACTTTCTTTTACTGATAACTGTTAACTGCTTACTGTTAATTGAAAAAAATGCCCCGCAACAAACGACAAATAACCTTCGGACATATTGTTTTTAATGTCCTTTATACATTGGCTTTTCCTGCCATTGCTACTTTTGCATTTTTATATACTGCCCTCGTATGGGTGTTTTCAATACCTTCAAGAATTATCGCTTTTTTTGCTTCTAAAATTAAGTAAATTTTCTTGCGTGTAAACGTGGATGCTTTCCGTGATTCAAACGTGGACGTTTGAATCAGTGTTTAATCTGAAATCCTACCTAAAAATGACTTCCTACGTTGCTGATTTATTAGAACAAAAGTATTTGCAGTATAATCAGCCCAATTTTATTCAGAATGACCCTGTTTGTATTCCGCATCTTTTCACGCAAAAACAAGACATCGAAATCATGGGATTTTGGTCGGCTGTTTTGGCTTGGGGACAACGCAAAACGATTATCAATAAATGTAAAGAATTGATTCAATTGATGGATAATTCGCCGTACGATTTTATGGTCAATCATCAAGATTCTGACCTAAAACGAATGCTGAATTTCAAACATCGTACTTTCAATGATACCGATACGCTTTATTTTATTGCTTGGTTTAAAGATTTTTATAGTCGTCATGAAAGTTTGGAGGAGGCTTTTTTGATAGAAAAAGCTGAAATTGAAGTCAATATTAGACAAAATTTAATCGTTTTTCACGACCGATTTTTTAACTTAGAGGATTATCCCGAACGGACTCGCAAGCACATTGCCACGCCCATCCGAAATTCATCTTGCAAACGAATAAATATGTTTTTGAGGTGGATGGTTAGACAGGACGATAAAGGAGTAGATTTTGGAATTTGGACAAACCTAACCCCTTCAAAATTGATTTGTCCTTGTGACGTACACGTGGATAGGGTGGCACGCCTTTTGGGACTTATTGAACGACCAAAACCTGATTGGCAAACTGCCGTAGAACTAACCGAAAACTTAAAACAACTCGACCCAAATGACCCTGTAAAGTACGATTTTGCTCTTTTTGGGTTAGGTGTTGAAGGAGAAATGTAGTTTTTATTCGATGTTCGTATTTCGATGCTTGATGTTGGTTAAACGAACATTGAAACACGAACATCGAACATCGAACAACAAGAATCGAAATTATGAAAATTACCAAAGAACCTTTCGGACAATTTACTGAATACGTCTTGACAAATCCAGAGACGGGCGAAGCACTTTATATTTTGCCAGAATACGGTGGAATTATTCGTAAAATGACTTTGCAAAAAGAGGGTCATTTGCACCATGTTATTGAAGTTGCCAATAGTCCAGAGCAACTTTTAGACACGATGAGTGCTTATCCATCGGCGCATTTATTTCCTTGGGGAAATCGGGTAAGAAATGGTAAATACACATTTCAAGGAGCTGATTACCAGTTATCTATTAACGAAACATCTCTGCAAAATGCCATTCACGGGTTTGTGAGTTTTGCTAATTTTGAAGTGGTTGAGCAAGAAATAAATGAGGTGGAAGCGATGTTGACTTTGAGATATACTTACAAAGGCACTCAATTTGGTTTTCCCTTTCCTTTTACATTGGATATTCAACATATTTTTAGTTCGGATGAAGGCTTAGAATTGAATTATACCATTAAAAATACGGGTCATAAAGATATGCCTATGGTTTTGGGATGGCATCCGTATTTCAAAATTGAAGGCGAAACAGCCGATGATTGGCAATTTGAATTTCCTGCAACGCATCAATATTCATCGGATAGCCAAATGATTTCAGCTGATAAAATTGAAGTGGATTTTAAGGGAGTAATGGATTTGAAAGGTGTAACCTTAGATGCGGTTTTTGCCGTGCAACCATCCAGTAAAATTGAAGCTAAATTACACTCTTCCCGTAAAAATTTAACCCTAAATGTTTGGCAAGAAGGCTTGAAAGGTGGTTTTACGTATATGGTGGTATATATTCCGTCCGACAGAAATAGCATTGCGATTGAACCCATGACGGGCAACACCGATGCTTTTAATTCGGGTGATGGCTTGTTGGTTTTGGAAGCTGGAAAAACTTTTGAGATTGGTTGTGGGGTGTATATTTCTTAATCCACAACCATTTATGTTACCCCACCAAAGGCAACGTAAAGTAAAATGTACTACCCACATCCTGCACTGTATCAAACCAAATACTTCCTTTTGAATTATCCACTACCCACTTGGCGAGGGCTAAACCAACACCCGTTCCTTGGGCTTTAGTGGAGAAATCTAACATGAATATCTTACTGGCATTTTCCTTCAAAACACCCGTTCCATTGTCTAAAATGCTAAAAGTAACGGACTCTGTGTTGATTTCTACCTTCACTTTGATGTTTGGCTTTCTTTCGGAAGGTACGGATTGAATGGCATTCATGATGAGATTATTAACGATATTTCCCGTTAATTGTCTATCTCCCCAAACCATCACAGGTTTCTGCGGAACATCTTTGCTAAGATTTATTTTCTTATTTTCTGAATGCAAATTCACCACTTTATTCACTTCGTATATAAAATCGAAAACTTCTCGTTTTGGAACGGGCAAACGGGCAAAATCCGAAAATGAGTTGGCGATGTACGATAAATTATCAATCTGCCCAGTCAAGGATTCTATTTGGTCTTTGATTTGGGCGGTGTCAATAGTAGCCCCTTTTGAAATTTTGTGTTGTAATAATTGCAAAGACAATTTCATGGGCGTAAGTGGGTTCTTGATTTCGTGAACCACCTGTTTTGCCATTTGTTGCCAAGCTGATTGTTTGGTTGTATCGGCCAAAGCAACTTTCGATTCGTCTAATTTTACCAACATATCGTTGTAGGCTTTTATCAAAACGCCAATTTCATCATCCGAACGCCAAGCCAAAGGTTCGTTGGGTTTACTCAAATCTATTTTGCGTAACTTATTAGTAATCAGTCGTAAAGGAACAGTCAATACGTTTGAAGCAAAGTAGGAGAGTAGTAATAATCCCAAGAAAATAGTCGTGAAAGTATTTAATAATGAACCAATCACCGCACTAATTTCCTGCTCATTTGATACTTTGGAATCATAAAAAGGAATACTGACAACGCCCACCAATTTACCATCATTCGAATTAATCCCAACGTACGAACCCATAAATTCAAGGTTGCCCATCGTTTCTGGAATGATAGCATTGTGTTCTTGTTCTTCAATAATTCTTATGTAAGCCTCAGGATTTAGATAAGTTGACACAATACCAGTTTCGTAATTTAATAATTTATTGGTAGCTAATAGATGCCCAGATACGTCAAAAACACTTACATATTTTTTTGAATTTGTCGAAATATTTTTGAGCGTATCCGTCAAAAATTGCTTACTCATTTTACCTTGCACGAATCTTTCAACGGCAGGTAAAATACTAATTCCTGTGTTTTCAGTTTGACTAATATAGGTCTGTTTTTGACTCTCAGAAAGTTTTGTGCCGATAATTTGTAGCGTAATACCAACTACTAAAATGAGGGGTAATAAAAATGCAATGTTAAGATATATCTGAATTTTAGTCGCAAAATTTACATTCAAATTAGAAAAACCATACCGAATGGCATAAATCAAAACCACAAAAATGATGGTAATGACTAAGGTTAAAAACAAAAATGAAAAGTTTGAATAAATGGTTGGAAGGTTTATTTTTTCGGAAGAAACCACAATTTTACGTCCATTTTTATTGATGGTTGCCACATGATTAAATCCATTGTCAATAATTCCAGTTTCGCTTATTTGTTTACCCTCGACTAAACTGAGTGGCATTTTTCGTTCATAATTATAATTTTTACCTCCTGTTTTAATTATTTTTCCATTCTCATAGACGGCATAGCTATAATTACCTGCTTCCAATTGTTCCTCTCCGCTCGTAGGCGAATCTGTGAGGGCGGCATCACCTCTGGTATCACTCCGTTTTTTGAGGTCGATGATTACATATCCAACGGCTTTATTTTGTTTATTTAACAACGGAATAAAATCAATATACTGCTTCTCATAACCATTTGTGGCATCATTTATAAAGAAAATATTGTTGTAATCAGTTTGATATTTTGTGGTTTTATAACGGTCTTCATAAGCCTGAAAACTTTGCGCATCGGAGACATTATCCAACGATTTTCCATTAATATCAAACGCTGAAACCTCCGTATCGTAATAATCAAAATAACTGTCCAAGATTGTTTTTCTGATATATCCTTGCACTTGCTCACGGGGAAGAAGCGCCGATTTTATCAAAACTTTCATCATTGAATCTTTACTAATATCAGCGTTTGCTTTACTCAATTTAAACTCCCCGATTTCATCATTCTCTGCTAAAAACTTTTTGCCAAACTGCTGTTTCTGAATAAAATCTTTTCTAATGGCTTGATTATAAACAATATACGTTCCTAAGCTTGCACACGCTAATGCACCTATGAAGAAATAAATTGAAGTTTGATAACGGAAAGTATAAAAGAATTTAGGCAACTGAGTGAGGAGCAATATTCCTACGTATAAGCCGTGAAGCAGGAGTATGAAAATATTTTCGTTTAGAAAAATAATGGCAATAATACTCCATATCAAAAAACCAATTATGAGGGCAAATAATGGCCAACGTGAGGTTAACCGATTTAGTTTTATGAGTAAATTGATTAGTAAATGCGTGGATAAAAAATAGACAATTGAAATTAGCACAAAAGCGATTACGGAAGATAATTTTAAGGATTTATCCAAAAAATCGATGCTCATTGAAATATCTAATTGGTAGGCGGATTTCTCGTAAATATTAAGTAGCTGGCTATAGAACAATTGAAAAACTACAAAACTGAGCAAAACAACCATTATTGAAATTACCTTTTTTTTAATAATAGTTAAATGCAATAGCCAAAAATAGCGTTTCATTTTATAGTAATTATTTACCAAGTAAATTAGCAAAATAATGAGTATAAGTACGTTTAAAATAAAATCGCCAAGCGATGGTGTAACGAAAGAAGAATTGTAATACTTAGGGTTAAAAAGCTCAGATTCGTAAAAAATAAATGGAATATTATAGTAGAGCATAATTGCCCTGAATAGGGTAAAATACCCTATTAGTAGCAAAAAAGCTTTCCCATAACGGTGTGATTTATTCAAAAACCAAACCCAAGCCAACAAGTAAATGATCAAAAAAAACATACTCAATAACCCTAAAACAATGACGTTTTCTGGTATCGTTTGATTCTTGTGATTATCAGCTTTGGAAGGAACAACCGAAAACAAAAACTCCTTTGTGTCTGCAAACATATTGAGATGCGTGGCAGCCACGGGTGAAGTGTCAATTTGCTGAGGGTCAGAGTTGAAAATAGTTGGGTTGTAATTTGTTTTTAGATGGGAACTTTCAGATTCATATTGTCTATAGAGCGTCACCAATGAAAAAACTTCAAAATTATCGGGTTTTGCAAATACGATACGTCGATTTGATAAAAATTTACCTTCGGCTGTACTAACAGATTTTAAAGTATAATTTCCCTCAACTAATTGATATTCAGGTACAAAAAGGTAATCTGACCAAAATAAAAGTTTGCCATTTTTGAAAATAAAATAAGGATGGATCGTAGGTGTTTTGAGGTGCGCAAACGTAGTATCTTTTGATTGTGATAGTAACGTGTTGACTTTTGCTAAATCTTCGTTGGAAGTACGAATTTCATCTTGAATTTTAGTTTGAATATCGTATAAATATTTATCCTCAGTGGCATTTACAGGGCCTTTTTTGGTAATAATTAACAACAATAATGCTAATCCAAAAGCCGTAATAGCCAGCGTCAAAAATATGTTTTTATTAATAAAAATTAGTTTTGATAAGGAAGTAAATCTTGTGGACATTAGGGTTTGGTTATTTAATATTGTTAGTAAGACAAATTTCGTACCATTGATCATAAAGTTGATTTAATAGTCTGAAAATCAATATATTATATCTGGTGAAAGTTTGCTCTAACTTCCATAATTCCTATAAATTTACGAATAAAAGAACTAAAACTCTAAGAACTTAGCTGTTCTTGCACCAAAAATGTCCATTCCTGCGCCAAACTTAAATTGGGCATCGTAGTTTTGGCTCTTTTGTACCAATAATTTGCATTCCAATTATCTCCTTCTTTTCGGTGTAAGTACGCATGAAGGCGGTCATAGGATTGAACTCCTTCTTGCGTTTGGGCAATGTCATGGGAAGCCACCCAATTGCCTTTTCCATCGTGCCAAAGGGCTTCAAGGATTTCCGAAATATTTTGTGGAGGATTATTTTCAGAAAGCGTTTGTGTAAATTCGTTGAGCGTCATTATTTTAATTGTTTATCCACGAATTTAAGAAAATTTATCCTAAATAATTTATCAGCAAATACATGGTTGAGAAGATATTGAGATTACAAACAAAATTTATAAATTGCAATATCGAACTGCTTAAACCATGAATATATGAGAAACCTTTCCAACTTTTTACCACTTTTATTAATTCTAATGAGTTTATCACCCGCCCCAATAAACTTCTATCAAGCGCAACTTCGTTTTCCAAGGGTTCGAGAAGCCCTAAAATCAAAAGGGAGAATTGTGGATGAAATGCTTTCCTCTAATAGCATTAGTACCAATAATTTTGAAGTATTTTTTCGTGCTTTCAAAAAAGAACAGAAATTTGAAGTGTGGGCAAAAAATAAGGGAGAAAGTGCTTTTAAACTAATTAAAACCTATGATTTTTGTGCTTCTACGGGGATGTTAGGGCCAAAAAGACGTTCGGGAGATCGACAAATGCCTGAAGGTTTTTATACAATTGACGCTTTTAATCCCATTAGTAATTATTACTTATCTTTTCGAGTTAGCTACCCAAATGTTTCTGATAAGAAATTTGCTGACTCACTCAATCCGGGCGATAATATTTTTGTGCATGGCTCGTGCATCACGATTGGGTGCATTCCCGTGGGCGATGAAAATATCAAGGAAATTTATTTGTTAGCGGCACGAGCAAAAGCAGGAGAACAAGAAATTCATATTCATATTTTCCCTAATAAAATGACGGATGAAAATTATGCATCTTTACAATCGGAATTTGCTTCAAATGCAACTTTATTAGAATTTTGGTCGTGGTTGAAACCTGGGTTTGCTGCTTTTGAGAAGACTAATGTCGTGCCGTCAGTTTCTGTTGAGGAATCTGGAAAATATATCGTAAAGTAGCGAGCTTAACGAAAATTCCAACTCTTACGAAGTTTGTTTAGGTAATACGTTAATTATTTACTCTAATAAAGATTTGGCATATTTATACGTTTATTTCGCTTAAAAAAAGACAATATGGCCGTTTTAATTTAAAAAACGGCCATATTGTCTTTTTTTTTGTGCTGGTATAAGATTTGAATAATGATAAATACTCCGCTTGTAGGAGTCAAAAAGCAAAAACTGCACACACAATTATGGAGAATAAAATTGTAATTCCGAGAGAGATTTTAGCCAATATAGATTTTACGAATACATTAAATGGAGGCCGTGTCGAGCCTAAAATTGAAGTAAATCAAACACCTGATTCTTATGAAATTTTTGTAAAAGTTGCGGGTTTGGAGGCAGACCATCTGAAGGTAGATATTGAAGATAATCGTTTGTGGTTATACGCCTTGCAACCAGTATTGAAAACGGCCGAACAAGAAGTACACCAAAATTTTGTTCCACAAACCATTGGTCAGTTAATGTTGCCAAACTTTGTGGACGTAGATAATATTTCGGCTCGTTACCACAATCATCAGTGGAAAATTGTGATGCCTTTTGATGACTCAAAAAAAGGATTCAAAAAAAATATTGAAGTTCAGTTCTAAACTGTTTTTGAATATAATCAACTGAATATATACATTGCCCTGTCAGGTACGCCTGTTCAGGGTTTTTTTGTGTTTCATCATAAAAATCCTAAATTGTAGGCTCAAATTTCAACTAAATTCAAATGAAAACAATCTCTTCCTTCCTTTTAGCGTTCTTGATTATCGCTAATACATTCACAAATGCTCAAAATAAACCTAAAAAGAAAATGAATAATAAATTTCACCTTTTAATAGGTACATACACCTCGGGAAAAAGCGAGGGTATTTATGTTTATGAATTTAACGTCAATACGGGTGAATTTGTGGCAGAAAGCATTGCCAAAAATGTACAGAATCCATCCTATTTAGTCATTTCTCCCGATGAAAAATACGTGTATTCGGCGGGTGAAATTGATAAAAATGGTGCTGTTTATGCCTTTGCATTTGACAAAAAGACGGGTAATTTGAATAAATTAAGTACTCAATCTTCCAACGGAAATTATCCTTGTTTTGTAGAAATTGATAAAACAGGAAAGTGGGTTTTTGCGGGTAATTATGGCGCTGGAAGTTTGACCGTTCTACCCGTTGAAGCTAATGGAAGCTTAGGAAAACCAACGCAAACGATTCAACACGAAGGCAAAGGTGTTAATCCGAGTCGTCAAGAGGGCCCGCACGTTCATTCCGTAAATGTTGCGCCAAATAATATTGATGTTTTCGTGCCAGATTTGGGTTTAGATAAAATTATGACCTATTCTTTAGACGCAAAAACGGGAAAATTATCGCCAGGTAATCCGCCTTTTACGAAAGTTCAAGATGGTTCTGGACCTCGACATTTTACGATTCATCCCAACGGAAAATTTGCTTATGTTATCCAAGAAATATCGGGCGAAGTAACTGTTTTCGATTATAAAAAAGGCTCTCTGTCGGCCATTCAGACTATTTCTAACAAGCCAGCGGGTTTTACGGGCGGTTTTAATAGTGCTGATATTCACCTTTCGCCCGATGGAAAATTTTTGTACGCTTCAAATCGTGAGCATGATAGTATCGTGATTTTCTCGATTGATGCTAAAACGGGTAAATTGACTTACGTGGCTCATCAGTCAGTTTTGGGTAAAAAACCAAGAAATTTCATGATTGACCCAACTGGAAATTTCGTTTTAGTAGCCAATCAGGATAGTGATAATATTACAATTTTCAAGCGTGATACCGTTAAAGGTACGCTTTCACCAACGGGAAAAGAAATTGCAGTGCCAAATCCAGTTTGTTTGAAAATGATTAGTTTTAATTAAGAAGCAGTCAAAACAGTAGAAGCAAAATGACAATCTGTCGAGTAAATTAAAGGAAAGGTATAATACAACGTTAGCGCAGTTTTTTTGAGGTGAAAATGTGATAATTTTGTTAAAATATTTGTAACAACGTACTTTAATGTTAAAATCATGATAAAATTAATCATTTCAGTTCAGTTTTTATTATTCGGTATTGGCGCTTTTTTCAGTGTCAATAAATCTGAAAATGCTTCGTCAATTTCTGAAATTCCCGTTTGTAATCCAATGTTGATGGAAGAGGTGAATCTTTTAAATAATAATCCCGAAGATTCAACAAAATCCTATTCAATGCCATTGCTTGCTCAAACACCAAAAGGAGACGTAATGCTTTCCTGGACAGAGAAAAATGCGGAAGGCGTTACTGCTTTCTGTTTGGCATTTTCAAAAGATAAAGGCAAAACTTTCTCGGATAAAAAAGTAGTTTTTGCGGGAACAGGCGTAGCCAATAGTCGCATGATGCGGGCAAAAGTGCTTACGAAAAAAGACGGAAGTTTGGTGGCGGTTTTCTCAAATCGTGGCGAATCTGCTGCTCCCGTTCAATCGCAAAATCAAGCAATGCCTCCGCAAGGTGGACGTGGCGGTGGTCGTTCATCGAACATTGTTTATTGCGTTTCAAAAGACGGTGGCTCAACTTGGACAAGTCCAGTTTCGGTAGATTCTGACCCCAAACAAGGAATCGTGCGAGGCTTTTTTGATGCCATTGTTCTACCAAATGATGAAATCGCCGTGGCATATTTAAAGGATGTTGCCAACAGTACCAAACACGAAGAGCGTGATTTGCGCATGGTCGTAACGAAAAATGGCGTATTTCAACCAGAAAGAGTAATCGACCCTGTGGTGTGCGATTGTTGTCCAATTAGTATGTTGATTGATGGCAGTGGAGCGTTGAATGTTGTTTACCGTGACAATAACGATGACATTAGAGATATGGCAAAAATGGTTTCGACTGATAACGCAAAGACCTTTTCAAAATCTCAAATTTTGCACCACGATGACTGGAAAATAAACGGTTGTCCTCACAGTGGTGCGGTTTCGAGTACCTCGGGTAAGGGTGCTTTATTTGCTTGGTATTCGGGAACTGAGAAAGAAAGCGGTATCAGATTGGTAAATAACGAAGGCAAAAAATTGGTCGTATTGAATGAATCTTCCGCAAAAAATGCGGCTTTGGCAGATGGTTCAAAAAATCAAATATTACTTTGGGAACAAAATAAGCCAGATATTAATTTAACTGAAATTGCTTTCAAGAAAATAAATAAAGATAACGTTTCGGAAACAATTTGGGTTGATGGTTCAGCAAATGGGATTAATTCAACGGGTTTGATACTTGATAATCAATTGCTGGTGGCTTATGAAGTGAAACAAGCTAATAAGCGTAATAGCTTGAAAATTACTATGGTACGTCTGTAAATCTGAATAATTTCAAAAAGAGTGGCAATGCTTTGGCGTTGTCACTCTTTTTTATTTCTAAAACCCACCCAAAAAGGGCAAACCCTATTAGAAAAGATTTTAACTTTTAGTATATTGCATTAATTAAATGTATAATAATAAATCAAAAAATGCAAAGACGTTCAGCAGTCAAAAATATAGCTTTAACCATTGGTGCTGCCATCGTTTTGCCTTCGTGGGCAAACGCTTGGAGCAAGGGTTCTTTCAAAAATATTTCCACTAAAAATTCTGCTTTTCAAGAGAATATCTTGGCAGAAATTGTAGAAACAATTATACCCAAAACCAATACACCGGGGGCGAAAGAACTTAACATTCAGCAATTTATTCCTATAATGATAGCGGATTGTTACGATAAAAAAGCCCAAGAAATCTATGTGAAGGGTTTTGAATTAGTTGATAATAATGCTAAAAACTTATATTCAAAGCCTTTCTTGGATTGTGATTCAAAACAAAGATTAGAGGTGTTGAATAAAATGTCAAAATCAGAAAATGCTGATGAAAAAACCTTTCTTCAATTAGTAAAAGGACTCACTATAAAAGGATATTTAAGTTCAGAATATGTGATGACGAATCTACGAATTTATGAATACGCACCCGCTCGTTATCACGGGTGTGTACCGGTGAAAAAGTAGAATTTTAATAACTCACAATTCAAAAATTACAAACCCAATTTGAATAATCATGTCAAATATTAATATAGATTCGATAAAAAATCAAACCTACGATGCCATCGTTATTGGTTCTGGAATAAGTGGTGGATGGGCAGCGAAGGAATTAACTGGAAAAGGATTGCGCACACTCGTTTTGGAGCGTGGACGTGAAGTTAAACACGTAACCGATTATCCAACAACCACCAAAATGCCTTGGGAATTTGAGCATAGAAATCAGCTTAAAAAGGAAGTCGTTGATGCCAATCCTGTGGTGAGTAAATGCTATGCTTTCTATGAAGGAACGGAACAATTTTTCGTAAAAGATGCTGAACATCCTTACGTTCAAGAAAAGCCTTTTGACTGGATTAGGGGCTACCAAACGGGTGGAAAATCCTTGATGTGGGCAAGACAAACACAGCGTTGGTCGGATTATGATTTTGAAGGTCCAGCCCGTGATGGATTTGCCGTTGATTGGCCAATTCGCTATGCTGATATTGCTCCGTGGTATAGTTTTGTAGAAAAATTTGCGGGTATTTCGGGAAATAAAGACGGCTTGGCGAGTTTACCAGATGGTGAGTTCTTGACTCCCCACGAAATGAATTGTGTCGAAAAATATTTCAGTCAAGAAACTGCAAAAAATTATAAAGACCGTCATGTCATCATGGGGCGGGCGGCACACTTAACGAATCCCAAACAAATTCATTTTGACCAAGGACGTGCTTCCTGCCAAAATCGAACAATTTGCGAAAGAGGTTGCCCGTATGGGGGATATTTTAGTAGTAATTCTTCGACTTTACCTTGGGCTGCCAAAACGGGTAAAATGACTTTACGTCCGCATTCGGTTGTACATTCTATTATTTATGACGAAAAGAAAAATAAGGCAACGGGCGTGCGAGTGATCGATGCGAATACGAAACAAATGACGGAATATTACGCCCGAATTATCTTCGTCAATGCCGCTGCTATCAATACAAACTTGGTTTTATTAAATTCAACTTCGAACCGTTTTCCTAATGGTTTAGGAAACGATAATGGATTGTTGGGTAAATACGTTGCTTTCCATAATTATAGAGCCACAATTAATGCAGAGTACGAAGGGTTTTTGGATAGCACGACGGATGGCCGTCGACCGAATTCTGCTTATATTCCACGTTTCCGAAATTTAGTTAAACAAGAAACTGATTTCTTACGTGGATATGCTTCTGGATTCAATGCAGGGCATTATCAACACGAAGACAGAAGTGGAATGGGAGAAGATTTGAAGAATAATTTGTTAAATCCACAGTATAATAATGTCTGGAGTGTAGGCTCGCACATGATGGGCGAAACGATTCCAAAAGCAAGTAATTTTGTGGCTTTAGACAGAACCTTAGTTGACCCTTGGGGAATTCCACAGTTAAGAATAAATGTTGATTATGACGATAATGACGTGAAAATGACCAAAGATTTCTTCGACCAATTATCGGAAATGTACACAAAAGCAGGGTTTAAAAATATCCGTACCAACGATTCAAACCGCACCCCTGGTTTAGATATTCACGAAATGGGTGGCGCAAGAATGGGCAAAGATCCAAAAACTTCGATGTTGAATAAATGGAATGCCTTGCATAACTGTAAAAACGTTTTTGTAACCGACGGAGCATCCATGACTTCCACTTCCACTCAAAATCCATCATTGACTTACATGGCGCTAACGGCTCGTGCGGCTGATTATGCGGTGAAGGAGATGAAAAAGGGGAATTTGTAGGCTTCCAAATGATTAATTTTAGTTTAGGTTGTAAGACTGTTCAACTCAGTTTTACAATCTTTTGTATTCTGAACTTTTAACTAAATTATGGGTAAGAAATAAGCAAGTGAATATTTTTTCATTTGAATAGTAAATAGTCCATTTTTTGTAAAATTAACAGAACAATCAAATAAAAAAATCAGGTCAAAAGTTTTAAATTTTCGACCTGATTTTTTTATTTATTCTTCCAATTTTACATGACCCCAATTCTCGCCCGAGCGTATTCGATTGAGTTGTGTGTGTGTAATGCCAAATTGTTTGGCAATCATCTTCAATCTATTTTTGTCCGACCTAAGCATCTTTTTAATCATAATTACTTTACTTTCGGTAAGTTTATAATTTTTTGTACGCTTTGGAATTACTCTTTCTTTTACGGCTGGATTTTCTCGATTATGAAGTGTCATTTCATCACGGGTTGCCCACTTTAAATTCTCCCAATGATTGTTTAATTTGTCATGATCGAGGTGAAGCACAAACTTTATAGCTTCATCATCATCCTTGCTAACAAAAAATTCCGCCACCAATTTATGGACGTAGCGGTTCAGTGATTTATTTCCTTGAACCCTGATATTCAATGATTTATAGCCCTGAATTTTTGAGCCACCAATAATATTGCCATCTGTGGGGTCATTCTGAAAACTCTTTAAACGTCCATAATTTGAAACTTTGTAATTGGGGGGACTTTCGACTTCTGGAAATGGAATATTTATCCATTTTTCATTCCAAAAACTAACATTTTTTTTCATTCCAAAACCTATTTTTTTATCAGTCATAGTGGCTATCTATTTTGAACGTTACTAATATACGAAAAACCTTTTGTTTTCTGGAATGTTTTAAAAAAATCACTTTTTTTAAAATTATTTTCTTGAAACAAAAATTATACTTTATAGATTCTACATTCTCCTTTTTGTAAATAATCAATTGGCAAAATAGTTGGTTCTTCATTCTCCCAAGCAAGATTATTCTGATTTGAATAATAAAGTTGAGCGGAGGTAATGTTATTTAATTTGGCATCTAAAATAGTACTTTCAACGGCTAAATTTACGACAAAAATGAATTGACGGTTTTCTTTTTGAGTCCAAGCGATTATTTTATTTTGTCCAGTTAAATCTGGGGCTATCAGCCACTCAATTTCTTGATTTTCTATCGTTTTCCCAATTCTATCCGAAATAGATTTTAAAATACAAAGATTTCTGAATAAATCTCCATTTTGTCCCCATTGATAACTTCCGTGCGTTGCTTTGTCCCCTTCTGAAAGTTGGAAAACGTAAAGTTTCGTGTAATGTTCATTGGGTGCTGGATAGGCGTGAGGGTCACGTTGTTCAAAACCTAAAGCCATATACGAGGGCATATCTGTCAAAAATAATCCAAGAAACATTCTTATTTCATTGCCTTTCAAATAAAAACTATCAAATCGAGGGTCATCTTTATCAGCAGTCATAATCGTAAAATTCGGGGCAAACTTTCGGGTCGTTAATAATTGATGATACCTCGCAAATTCAGCAATAAAACGTTTAGTTCCTACCACCATTGATTGTAAATCTCCCAAAGTTGTGTCCGTATCCGAACCTTCTAAATGGTCTTCTTCATTACCAAAACCCATTACATTTGGCGGAGCTAAAAAACTTTCAGCAAAATAACCAAAATAAGGTTTCTGTGCTACTATTTTTCCCTTAATATATTTATGAATATCGTAGTAAATATCTGGTTTTAAGGGGGTTCCTGCTGGATTTAACTGTACGTGCGACATATCTCCTCGCATGAAATCAAAATTATATTTATCGGCAAAGCCTAAATATTTTTCAGCCATATATTCCCAAACTTCCTGTCGAGGTTTTGTGAAATCTATTTCCCAATCAATATTGTCATTTTTTGGTTCATATAATTTTACCCTCGCCAATGGCCCAAAAACCCTGGACATTGCTTGTGGTTTCGAAATTACATAATCACGCCAAATCCTCCCATCATCGTCTACGGTTTTTGCCTCCGCTCGGTAATCTACTTCCAAGCCTCTATACGGAGGAGCCATCGTGGCAGGAACAGGCTCGTATCCCATTGAAAATAAGTGACTTATCAGTTGGTTTCTTCGTTGGGTTCGTCCTTCAAGGTTGTTTTTTTCTCCGAATAAAAAACGTAGTCGGTTCTCTTCAGAAAAGATATTATTGTTAAAAAACTTTTCTTTTTGTCGGGGATAATATTCAGAAAATGTTGCCCCGTATTGATACAAAAATGCTAAAATTGCTTCCTGAACTTTTTCGTGAAGGTTTGCTGAATGGTCGGTAATTTCAAATTCTCTTCTTTGAAGCCATTCAAAATATTGGGGATTTGCTAAGGTGATTTCTGAATAGCGGTCAGTGTGCGGAATGACATCCATTCCGACTGTTTTGCCCATCAAATGTAACAAATTTGTAACTACTTTTAATTGCTTTTCCACTGTATTGAGGTGTGGAAATGAGATGGCTAATTCATCATCATAAAACTCAGGATTGATATTCCAACTGGCAATTCCGTACAAACTCGCTACTACGCCACATTCCCAAATTGGCAAAAAATGAACTGACGATTGTGCGTTGGGCAACGTTAAAGCATATTTTATTGAATTCCAAAAACTTCCAATGGTTCTTATATTAATCCCGACCATGTTTACTGTTTTCAGCCAAGCGCTATTTCCGTGATTTTGTACTGGACTTTCAATGGTATTCTCAGGATTCAAAGCCCGAAAAAAGTCATGTTGTCCAAATCTTTTTTCTAAAATATAAGACAACTGTACCGCTGGCATTTGTACCGCTTGTTCAGGGAGAAGGTTAGGGATAAAGGATTGATTTTTAGCTATATACGATGTTATAGCCGTCTGCTGATTATACATCCATGATTGGCGAAAATCATCATACGTTTTGGGTAATTGCATATATTCTTTATAAAAATGGTCTTATGGGTTTTTCAAGAAACTAAAACGCCATGAAAAATTGTTTTAAATTAAGAATAATATTGCAAATTATATAAAATAGGTTGCAATAGTTTGCAAATAATTTTCATGATTTATGCCAGAAATACTACTGAAATTTGAAGCTTAGACTTTTATGGTGTCGATTTAAAACAAATAATATGAAAACTTTAGTTGTGGGAGCATCCACAAATCCAGAGCGTTATGCCTATAAGGCTGCTAATAGTTTGCTTGCACACGGGCATGAAATTGAATTGATTGGACAAAAAGTGGGAGAAATTGAAGGGCATGAAATCCACACAAACTATCCAGATTTGGAAGGAATTGATACGGTTACGATGTACGTAGGGCCTAAAAATCAACCTGCTTTGTATAATTATATTTTAAAGCAGTATCCTCGGAGAATTATTTTTAATCCGGGCGCTGAAAATCCTGAGTTTGAAAAATTGGCAATTTCCAAAGGAATTGCAATTGAGGAGGCTTGTACCTTAGTTTTATTAGCGATTGGACAATATTAATGAGAAAATTGTGGGGAAAAGAAAATCCCCACAAAATTAAAACCTGATGGTTAAAACAATGTGAGGATTTATGAGAAACTATTGAAATAACGAATTTGAATCTCGTAATATTTCAAAGAATCAATATTTTTTATTTACCAGCTACCAAAGTGATATCTAAGTTGAAAACATCATCAATTGCTTTATCGCCAATTGATTCAAAGAATTTCTTAGAACCATATTTTACACCGAAATCAGTTCTATCTACTGGAATAGAAGCAGTAGCCGTAGCTTTTCCGCCTACCATGGTTACTTTTGCAGGGAAAGTAATTGATTTTGTTACTCCGTGCATAGTTAAATCACCAGAAAGATTTGCACCATCAAATTTAGTAATTTTGAAAGTTGAAGTTGGATATTTCTCTACTTCAAAAAAGTCTCCTTGTGTAATATGACCGATAAATTTCTTGTTGTATTCTACATCAGTAATGTCAGTACAAAGGATTGATTTCATGTCAATTACAAACTCTCCACCTGTTATTTTCATGCCATTAGCCAATAATGAACCTGAAGCCAAATTGATTGAACCTTCGTGTTGTCCAGTTACTTTTTTAGCCAACCAGTGAATTTTACTTGCTTTCGTGTCAACTGCTAAAGAAACTACTTTGTTTGCTCCTTTCTTTGGAGTTCCTGCTACTGATACGTTCACGAACAATGCCGATACTAAAAGAATTGCGATAAATTTAATTGCTTTCATTTTTTGTTTAAAATTTAATTGATTAAAAGGAAATGTTATTTTAATATTTGCTTATTTACTGAATGCTCTCATGAATAATAATTCTAATCCAACTTCGCTGTTTGCCGCATTTTGTCTAAAAGTTCACTCAATTGTAAGGCTTCACTTTCGGATAAACCTTTAAGTTTTTCTTCCCAAGTGTCTTGCAAGTCATCAATTTCTGCTAAAAGATTCATGCCCTTTTCGGTAATGATTACATCAACGGCTCTACGGTCGTGTGGACATAACCTTCTGACTACTAACTCTTTGGCTAATAATTTATCTACTAATCGAGAAGCATTAGACATTTTATCCAACATTCTTTCAATAATGGCAATAACCGTGATTGGGTTTGGATACTGCCCTCTCAAAATTCTTAACACATTGTATTGTTGCAAACTCAAATCAAAAGGTTTGAAAATTTCTACCTGTAATGATTGCAACCAATTATTAGTATATATAATATTAATAATCGCTTTTGAATAGGGCGATTTGAATGCGGGTTGCTGTATGTCTTTTTCTATACTCATTGTTTTATGATACAAATTTAATGTATAAACATTAAATGTCAATACATTAGTTTGTTAATTTTTTGTTAACAATTTTAAAGCATTAGTAATCAGGAAGTTGAAGTTTGTCTGTTTCTTATTTTTTCAAGAAGAACATTCAATGAGCCAATTTCTTTCTCATTTAATTCTAAAAATGTATTTTCAAAATTATCTATAATTGATGATAATTCGCTTAATAAAGTTATTCCTTTTTCAGTTAACGATACATCGACAACCCGTAAATCATAGGGTGATGTCGCTTTTTTTACCAATCCTTTGGATACTAATTTATCAACTAATCGGGAAGTGTTGGACATTTTATCAATCATCCCTTCAAGGATAAAGTTTATGGTTGCAGATTGAGGATAACGTTCTCGAAGAATTTTGAGTACATTATATTGTTGTTCGGTAATGTTGTAAGGCTTCAAAATTTTAGCGTATTTACTAAATAGCCAGGCCGTTGTAAACATAATATTTACAGTTGCTTTATTATAGGGATTGCTGAAACTTTTCTGTTTAATATCTATTTCAATGGACATAATTATGACTTAGATTGATGTATTAACATTTATTGCAAGAACAGTAACAAAATAAAAATATTGTGTATAACTTTGGTTTCTTATTAAACGGCAAATTTTTGAGTTTGGATTTTATCGAAAAGGAACAATTTCGGGCGCTGAAATGTCAAAATCTCGTAGACGTAAATTATAGGTGTCATTGAAGGCAAAATTGAGCGTTCGGACATCGGGGAGATTGGGAAAATAAGAGAATTTTATTTGAAATGTATTGAAAGTCAGGTTTTCATTTCGTAAACGGATACCAATGCCCACACCCGTATAAGGCACTTTATTGAGCAGGAATTGGTCTTTGGGATTCACAAAAGCAAAATCAGTTTGAAAGAATGGGGCAATTCTAAAACCTAAGAAATTTAATCTCGAAAAGAATACAATTTGGTAGCCAATGCCTAATTTTTTACTGCCAAAAAGTTTGTCACTATTTACATCCAAAATGCCATTTTCTCGATTTACATTTACAAATTCGCCAGTGTAACGGTCTAAGCCTAAGGAATATCTAATATTGACAAAATGGCGTACTTGCGTTCTTTTTCGGAAGGTGTGGAGCGTACTGAAATAATTAGATTCGATGCTTAAACCCGTTGTGCCGTTAGAATATGTTCCTGCATTTACAAGTCCATAAATATACCCAGCTTTGCCGATATATTCCCCTTTGGCGAGTTTAATGCCTAAATATTGACGAGTTCCATAAGCATCTGAGTTTTCAAAACCTGTCACCAAAGTTGCCAAATATCCGTAGGGAACGTCTTCGGTAATTCCGAAACCATAGATTAAAAAATCTCTTTTGTAACGTCTATTTGAGAAGCCAATTCCTAACAGATAATCACGGTGATTTCTGAAAAATTGATTCGTATCTGCGGTAACTTCTGGACGAATTGTATAAGAAATATCGGTGAATCTTATGCCCAAAACAAAGCGTGTACGATCCCGCATTTCCTTATTGAAAAAAGGAACTTTGAAGGCATATCCCATCCAAAAATCCAAAATATTTCGGTTGGTGGGAAAAGTATAATTGGTAGTATCGTTGAGTTTGTAGGTTGTACCGTCGCTGCCTCGAAAAGTATTTAATAAATTGCGGTCGTTGCTTAACTCAAAACTTCCTGCCAATTTCATTTCAGGCGTTAAAAACGGGCGGAATAATCGAAAGGCATAATGATTAGTTTGACGACGCAAATCCATTTCGGCTTGTCCCGTTACGAAACTTCGGCCGATGTATGGAATTGTATATTGCGTATAGTATTCTAAGGCCGGTTTTTGATTATAATTTACATAAAAATTGTTCTTCCAAGAATGACCTAAACCTCTAAAATTGGTTTGATTAACGCCTAAATAAAAATCTTTTAAACTATTGACGGCAACATCGGGCAAAAGCGACCAAATATCTTGCGTAATCACTAACAGATCTACTAAATTAGGATATTGCGAGTCAGGTAATACTAAAATTCGAGCATCATGGAGAATTGAACTCCGCCGCATCAAACGCTCATTATCTCGCAGGCGGTCGGCACTTATAATATCTCCAACTTCAAACATTAAGAATGATCTCCGAATTACGTTTTCTTTCGTATTGGTGTGCAAGGAATTCAAAAAGCGGTCAAAACCTTCGGCAATTCGGGCGGTATCCACAATGCTTTCACCAAAAACGTGTTTTCTTTTTACAAATATTCTTCTAATTACACGCCCTTCATAATCTTTAAAAGGATTTTGTTCAACCTGAAGTATTTCTTGTCCAGAGGCATTTTGATTATAAACATCTCGGAAAAGGGCATGATAGATCTCGTTTAAGACTTTATTTTTAGAAAACTGTTTTTTTAATCTCGTAAACATCAAACTATCTTTTGCCGATTTCATACTCACGGGTTGTACATACAGCGAATCCTTGATTTTGGTAGAATCCTTCGTCTTCTGAGCATATCCAGCGGACATACAAGAAATCACGAAGAACAAAATCTTAATCGTTTGTTTAGAGGAATATGGGTAAATTTGTAAAATTAATTTCATAAGAGCAAGTATGTATTCAAGCTTTGTAAATTGGTCATTTTGAGCCATTCAATTACTAACAGAAAAGTAGCAACAAAAGCATAATAACAACGTGAAAACATTACTATAATTTTAAATATAATATGCTTAAACTGATCAAACCACTTATTTTGGCTTCTAATTCGCCCCGTCGTCAGCAACTAATGCGTGATGCAGGTTTTGAATTTACGGTAAAGGTCAAAGATACTAATGAAGATTTCCCGAAAACTATGCCAGCTGAAGAAGTTCCTGCTTATTTGGCCCGTAAAAAAGCGGAGGCTTTTCGGGAAGAACTCAATAATCAGATTGTCTTGACCGCCGACACGATTGTAGTCATCGACAATGATATACTAAATAAGCCAAAAGATGCCTTAGAAGCAAGTCAGATGTTGAGAAAATTATCGGGAAGACAACACCAAGTGATTACGGGTGTGTGCGTTATGACCCATGAAAATACGGAAACTTTTATTGATAGTACCAACGTCTTTTTTCGTGAATTAACTGATTTTGAGATAGATTATTACATTAAAACTTGTCGTCCTTTTGATAAAGCAGGCGCTTATGGCGTTCAAGATTTTATCGGGATGGTCGGAATTCCAAGAATGGAAGGTTCTTATTTTACCGTGATGGGCTTGCCAGTTCATAAAGTTTATGAGGCTTTATCGAAGTATTTTTTGTAAGTGGTTTTCGTTATCTTCGTATTCCATTAACAAACATTCTTATAAACAAAAATGAAAAAACTTATGCTAATTTTCGTCCTTCTGTGGGCGAAATGGCTTCCCGTTGTGGGGCAAGCCATAACAACTGACCCAGCGCTACCCAACGGTGACCAAGAAATTACGCTTATTTTTGATGTTTCTTTGGCAAAAGACGCAAAAGCAAAAGGGCTTTTGGGCAAAACTAATGATGTTTATTTATGGTCGGGAGCAGGTTCCACCGAGACGGGTGATGCTTTTCAATTTCAACCCGTAGGACAAACCAACTTCGCAATCCCGTTTGAAAAAGGCAAAATGACTTCGTTGGGCAATAATAAGTGGAGTATTAAGTTAAAACCCCGAGATTATTATGCGGTTCCATCTAATGTACCCATTAAAAAATTAGGGGTATTATTGAAAAGTGGGGATGGAAAATCACAAACTGAAGATTTTATTGTTGCGATGTACGACAATAAATTGAATGTTGCTTTTATTCAACCCAAAGAAAAAACCTTCTTTGCTGATGCAGGGGCGATTATCTCAGTTTTGGCGGTGACTTCTCAGAAAGCAAATTTAGAATTGACCGTCAATGATATTTCTGTGGTAACTGCCACTAACAAAGATTCTTTAAAATACTCTTTGAATGTTGGAACCGTATCGGGTGCTGTACAAACGGTGAAAATTACTTCAAAAACTCCCACTGAAACCGCTGTTAATGAATTTGTTGTTACCGTGAAACCAACTCCTACTACTGCTGCCTTGCCAACGGGCGTGAAAGATGGCATTAATTATATATCAGACACGAAAGTTACGCTGGTACTTTTTGCTCCTAAAAAAGAGTTTATTTATGCCATCGGAGATTTTAATAATTGGCAATCTGCTCCGCAATCTTTGATGAAAAGAACTGCAGACGGAAATCGTTATTGGATTGATATTGAAGGACTTACAAAAGGGCAGGAGTATGCGTTTCAATATTTAGTGAATGGTACTTTACCCGTGGGCGACCCTTACTGTGAGAAAATTCTTGACCCAAATAATGATAGAAGTATCTCTTCAACAACGTATCCAAACTTGAAATTTCTGCCTAATAATGTCAAATCAATTGCTTCAGTTTTACAAACTGGGCAAACGCCTTATCCTTGGAAAATTACCAATTTCAAACGACCTGCCCAAGATAATTTGGTCGTTTATGAAATGCACGTTCGTGATTTTGATACAAATGGTTCGTATAAAAATGCCATTGATAGAATCTCATATTTCAAGAATTTGGGCGTGAATTGCATTGAATTAATGCCCATCGCAGAGTTTTCCAATAATGATTCATGGGGATATAATCCAATTTACTATTTGGCACCCGATAAGGCTTACGGAACGAAAGATGATTTGAAGAAATTTGTAGATTTATGTCACGAAAATGGCATTGCGGTGGTACTGGACGTAGTTTATAATCAAGCAGATTATGAATTTCCTTACGTGAAAATGTATTGGGATGGTTCTCAACCTTCCACGGATTCGCCCTTTTTTAATCAGCAAGCCAAGCATCCGTACAGTGTATTTTTTGATTTTAATCATGAAAGTCAAGCCACGAAAGATTACGTTAATCGTGCCAATGAGTTTTGGATAAAAGAATATAAAATCGATGGTTACCGTTTTGATTTAGCGAAAGGTTTTACCCAACGTCCAAGCACCGATGATAGTCAATTTCGTTTGTATGATACAGGAAGAATTGATATTTGGAAAGGATATTACGACAAAATCAGAAGTTACGATAAAGATGCGTACGTAATTTTGGAATTATTTTCGGAAGATCGAGAGGAGCAAGCGCTTACGGACATGGGCATGATGGTTTGGGCAAATCAAAACGGAGATGCCCGAAATGCGGTGAAAGGACTCAGTAGTGATTTTTCTCGATTTTCATATAAACCAAGAGGATTTAAAACACCCGCTGCAGTTGGATACATGGAAAGTCACGATGAAGAAAGAATTGTTTTTGATGCTTCCAAAACAATCACATCTTTATCAACTGTTTTAGAACGCTCAAAAGCGGCGGCCGCCACATTTTTGACCATTCCTGGCCCTAAAATGATATGGCAGTTTGGAGAATTGGGCTATGATATTTCTATTGACCAAAATGGCAGAACGGGACGTAAGCCTATCAAATGGGAATATTTTCAAGATGCTGACCGTTTGAAATTGTACAAAGTTTATGCTGAATTAATTAAATTGAAAACGAGCCAAGAAATTTTTAGAACTACGGATTTTATCGTGGATTTAGCGGGGTTGGTTAAGAAAATGACACTCACGAATAGCACAAGTAAACTGATTTCAATTGCTAATTTGGACCTTGCAGAGCGTTCGATTGCTGATATTTTTCCAAGTTCGGGAAAATGGTACGATTTCTTCACAGGGGCTGAATTAAATGTGAGCGACTTAGCCACAAAATATACCTTAAAAGCGGGAGAATTTCATATTTATACAACCAATCCGTTACCCAAGCCAGAAGCGGATTTAGTACCGTGGAAACCCTTAGGAACAATCATTCCATTAGCCGCTGAAAGTGAAATTGAGGAAGGCATAAAATTATACCCAAATCCAAGCAAAGATTTCATACAAATAGAAATTCCAGCTTTCGGGAAAGGATATGTTTTCTTAAAAATCAATGACTTGATGGGAAGAATGTTATCCGAAAGTGAGTTTAAAGTAGGTCAAAAAAGTTATTCTATTGATATCAAAAATCTCAAAGAAGGAACTTACTTTTTGAATGCCGAGCAAGGAGAAAAACGATTTGTGAAGAAGTTTGTGAAATTATAAAGGAGCAATGCAGTAAGGGAGACAAGAGTAAAAGTATTTAAAGAATCCAGAACGTAGAATTGTAGGAATGTTGAACTAATAATATGAAACATTCTGGAATTTGCCTAATTATCTGTCATTCGTTCCTCCTGTTTTCATCTCTGCTTTCTTCCTACCCAAAAGGGCAAAAAAAAGGCAAATTCACCGCTACAACCTACCTACCCTTGCTTCGGTCAAGACCTGGGGGATTCAGAGGGAGCTGGTAATTTGCCGACACAAAGATGGGGTATTTTGTTGAGTTTACAAAATCAGACTTCAAAATTTATATCATCTCAGGTGCTAAGTGGTCTTGTAAACTTTTTAGTATCAGTTGTTTACAGATCATAAATTATTTTAAATATTTTTCATTTTTAATTAAATATCATCAAAATGTCAGTTTTTTCTTTCAATAATACCACTAATCACGGAAACCGTCGACTTCCATATTTGACAAAATTGGCGTGTTTCTGTCTACTATTCACTGTTTACTGCCTATTAATAACTGCTTGTACGGGTTCGTCCGAGGCATTTTTGGATAAAGCCAAAGAGCAATTACAAAAGGGAAATGCTAAGGAAGCGGTTCAATATTTGAACCAAGCCATCGACAAAGACCCTGCCAACGCAAAGGCTTTTAATATGCGTGGGGCGGCAAATTTTGAGTTGAAGGATTATGCCAGTGCGCTTTTGGATTATGAACAAGCCATCAAAATAGACCCTAAAGATTATAAACCTTATTTCAATCGGGCGTCGGTTAAAATGGAAAAATCTGATTGGGAAGGAGCATTAAATGACTGTACGAAAGCCGCTGAAATTCAGTCCGATACGGCTGGCATTTACGTAAAAAGAGGGATTTCTTACGCTGCTTTACTGAAAATTCCCGAGGCGATTAATGATTTTAATAAGGCTTTAAGTCTAAATCCGAAAGAAACTAACGCTTTGTATAATCGAGGAAATATTTACTTTCAAACCAAAGATTTTGAGCATGCCGAGAAAGATTTTTTGGCTGCTGTGAGAATAGATTCAAGATTTGCCAAAGCATTTTATGGATTGGGAATTGTTGAACAACAGATGGGAAAGACAGATGAAGCCTGTATGAGTATAAAAAATGCTAATCGTTTGGGTTACGCTGATGCCAAGACTGCTCTGGATAGTTTTTGTAAGTGATTTTGTTATATTTACGCATAAAATAAAAAACATGAAATACATTGCACTAATTTTCACACTAATATTTCTCCTTTTCGCAGGCTGGCAGTACAACGACCCTGATCCGATGCTTTGGATACCCATTTATTTGATTGCGGCTTATGCCACATTCAGGACATTTCAGGGCAAAGCCAACCCCGAAATGTTGTTAGTTTTGATTGTTATTTCCTTTGCAGGAGGAATGAATTCTTGGAATACGATGAAGGCTTGGGAAGGATTTTTTACGGAAGGTGGCGGATTATCTATGAAATCTAATAATCAAGAACTCGCTCGTGAAGCCTGCGGATTGTGGATTTGTACCATCTCTTTCATGATATGTTGGGAAATAGATAGATTTGCAAAAAGAGCTATCAGTAAACCATAATGAATTAAGTCTTATTAATCAAATTAAACTATTCAACCAAAAACATAATGAAAAAATTATTAACCAAAAATTTACTGCTGATACTTGCTCTGTCGGTTTTTTCGAGTTCCATGTATGCACAACAATTTAAAGTATTGTTGTTTTCAAAAACAGACGGATTTCACCACGAATCTATCAATGAGGGCGTTACGGCTATCAAAAAATTAGCAGATCGCCATAACTTTAGTGTCGATTGGCAAGAAAATGCTACGATTTTCAATGATAAAGCCTTAGAAAAATATCAAGCAGTTATCTTTTTGAATACAACGGGAAATATCCTTAACGAAGAGCAACAAGCTGCTTTTGAGAAATTTATCAAAGCTGGAAAAGGTTTTGTGGGTATTCACTCGGCAACAGATACGGAATATGATTGGGCATGGTATGGAAAATTAGTTGGCATGTATTTTAAAATTCATCCTCAACAACAAACGGCATATTTGAACGTAGAAGACAGTAATTTTCCAGGGATGGAGCGTTTCCCAAAGAAATTATTGTGGACGGACGAGTGGTACGAATTTAAAACGCCTGCCAATGCAAGTGATTTGAAAGTTTTGGTTTCGATAGATGAAAAATCGTATAATCCTTACGCAAAATGGGGTGATAATGAAGGCAAAGGAATGGGAACCCATCCAATTTCTTGGTATCATAATTACGACGGCGGACGTGCTTTCTATACTGGTTTGGGACATATTCCTTTGACCTTTTCAGACCAAACATTCTTAGACCATATCTACGGAGGTATTTATTGGGCAGCTACTGGGAAGGGATTGTAGAAGGTTTTATAATATGATTCAAAGCAAAAATGGTCTGTGAATTGTAATTCACAGACCATTTTTGCTCTGTAGAAAATCGAATAGAACATTCCTATTCCATAAGTCTTAACGTTTCACTTTTGATAAAATCCAAATCTGCTTGATATGGATTTGCTTTTAGATATTCTATCCAAAATCTCAGAACAGCAATTTTTGATGGATTTTCTGTTTTTAATGTCTTGAATAATTCTTTAATATTTGATGAATATGGATCGTCATTTTCGTCAGCTGATTTTTTAGTTATTTTCATAAGTGACCGAAAATCATTGGGTAAACCATAATCTGAAAGCAATATTCCAGCATCTAAAGCACAAGAAATTATCCATTTTTCCACGGCAGGACAAATAAAAATTAGATAATGATTCTTATTTCGATGTTTAAGTAATTGTAAAGTATTAGATAATTCAACTACCAAAGTAAACTGTTCAACATAGCCTAATTCTTTTTTATCTCGGTCAATAATTCCTAATGCAAAATCATCATCGAATTTATCTTTCATCATTTTTACGACTTTTGGACAGCCGTACTGATGATTATACTTTGTTCGGGGAGGAACAAGTGCTTTGATAAGTTTGGTATCAATGTAGCATTCAATTATTATGTGTAAATCCATTTATGCAGTGTAGGCTTCATTGTTAAAAAATAAATCTACACCATATCTATAAACTTCCTCAATTTCATCTCTACTCAAAGCTTTGGCAACAGTTTGTCCATCTTTAAAGTCTACCATAAAAATTGATAAATCTTCTCTGGCATTTTTTAAAAAGTCATCAACAATAAAAGGACTATGCGTAGCCATGAAAAACTGATTATTGGGAGAATTAATTACCTCTTGCGTAAATTCGACAATATAAGGAGGAAAAGAATGTGCTTCTGGTTCTTCAAAAACTAACACAGAATTTTCGTTAGATTGGATGGCAGTTTTATAAAAAATAAGCCTTTGTAATGTATCTGCAATGGAGGTATATGGAATTAAGAAAATTTCATCTTCATTAATTTTTTTAAACACTTTTAAAGAATGACTTGCAGCATCCGATGCGATTTTCAAGTTATATCTACGAAACCAATTTATTATTGTTTGTTTTAAATTAGGTAATGAATCAATAACTTGTAGTAAATTTTTTCCAAATGGAGGAGTTAAGAAAACGTTATTATCTTTTTGATATTTAACAGAAGTTTTGAAAATATAACTCTTTATTAATGGTCTCCTGTTATTAAAATTAGTATGAAATTCAATAAAAAAACCTTTTACTAAGTTTGAATATTTATTATCATCAGTATCCAGTTCAAGTACCCTAATATTATCTTTAAAAATAGAACATTCAAGATTATTAACATTTATATTGATTTTTCGTTCTATATCTCCTTCAAAAAATAATTCAGGGTCGTTTTCAAATCGAATAAACTCTTTAATTTTTTTAGATGGCAGTTCTCTTATCTCGGATTTGAATATTAAGGAATTATATAACGACAAAGCCTCTAATAAATTAGATTTACCAACATTTGGTTTTCCAATAAAAAGATTGATTTTACGAAATTCTGATAATTCTAAATGTCTAATTGATTTAAAATTATTGATTTCGATATGGTTAATAATATTATTCATTTTTTGATATTTACTTGATAATCAAAAATACACTAAATTTCTTTAAACGACAAAAGGCACTCTTCAAGAAGTGCCTTTTGTCGTTTATTAATTGAAATTCCTAATCATAATTCAAAACCGGAGCTAACCATTTTTCGGTCAATTCCAAACTCATTCCTTTGCGTTCTGCGTAGTTTTTTACTTGGTCTTTGGCAATCTTTCCGATAGGGAAATACTTGCTTTCTGGATTTGAAAAATAAAAACCACTTACCGAGCTTGCAGGGTACATCGCAAAACTCTCTGTCAATTGAATGCCTATTTTATCTTCTGCTTGCAATAAGTCAAACAATGCTTTCTTTTCGGTATGGTCTGGACAAGCTGGATAACCTGGTGCAGGACGAATTCCTACGTATTTTTCAGAAATTAATTCTTCAGGCGTAGCATTTTCTTCCGTGGCATAACCCCAGAATTCCTTACGGGTGCGCTCGTGCATGAGTTCCGCAAATGCCTCTGCCAAACGGTCAGCAAGTGCTTTTACCATAATTGAGTTATAATCGTCGTGGTCTCTTTCGTATTTTTCTACCAAAGGCTCAATGCCAATTCCTGCCGTTACTGCAAATGCGCCAATATAATCGTCTTTGCCCGTTGTTTCAGGAGCAATAAAGTCTGAAAGACAATAATTTGGCAAATTTGCCGCTTTTTGTCCTTGCTGACGGAGATGATGTAAAACCGTTTGCGTATCAGTTTGTGTCATTAATTCTCCGCCCTCTGAAACAACCGTATTACTCAAAACATTGTAACTTGTATGCTGATGAACTCCGTGTTTTTCGCAAGGGATTTCTCTGGTAATCTCCTCAAAATCATGCAAAATAATATCATCCCCAACGGCATTGGCGGGATAAAAACCAACCACTGCCCGAGCCGTAAGTAGCTTATCATCAATAATCTCCTTTAATAAAACGTTAGCATCATCAAATAACTTCTTGGCTTCCACACCAACGATTTCGTTTTCAAAAATCTTTGGATATTTGCCCGATAATTGCCAAGTTGAGAAGAATGGCGTCCAATCAATATATTTCGCAATTTCCGCTAAATCATAATCCATAAAATATTTATTACCTAAAAATTGTGGTTTCGTGGCTTTGAAATTATTCCAATCAATTTTTGGCGTATTCAAACGAGCTTTTTCTATGGGAACATAATTTTTATCTTTTTGACGACTTGCATGGTCGATTCTCAACTGTGCGTATTGAGCCTTTATTTCATCATAAATTTCTTTATTCGTTTGCTCATTTTGCATTAAACGACCCGCAACAGGTACACTTTTTGAAGCATCCAATACGTGAATCACAGGTCCAGAATAATGCGGGTCAATTTTTACCGCTGTGTGAATTCTTGAAGTTGTAGCTCCACCAATCAATAAAGGAATGGTGAATCCTTGACGCTCCATTTCTTTGGCAACACCCACCATTTCATCCAACGAAGGCGTAATCAAACCCGAAAGTCCAATAATATCAACATTGTGTTCACGGGCGGCGGCCAGAATTTTTTCGGTTTGAACCATTACCCCCAAATCAATAATTTCGTAGTTATTGCAGCCTAAAACTACGCCAACAATGTTTTTTCCAATATCGTGAACATCCCCTTTTACGGTTGCCATCAAAATTTTTCCAGCACTCGAAGATACTTCCGCTTCGCCTTCCACGTGATTACGGAGTTTTTCTTCTTCGATAAAAGGTAAAAGGTAAGCCACCGCTTTTTTCATTACCCTTGCCGATTTCACAACCTGTGGCAAGAACATTTTTCCTTCTCCGAACAAATCACCCACTACGTTCATTCCGTCCATCAAAGGGCCTTCAATAACGTGTAAAGGTTTTTCAACTAATTGACGAGCTTCTTCAACATCTTCGTCAATAAATTCGGTAAGCCCTTTAATCAAAGCGTGTTCCAATCGTTTTCCAACGGGTTGGTCACGCCATTTATTATCAACTACGATTTCTTTGCCTTTCGATTTTACCGTTTCCGCAAACTTAATCATTCGATCCGTTGCATCTTCTCGACGGTTCAATAATACGTCTTCACACATTTCAAGCATATCCGCAGAAATGTCTGAATAAACGCCCAATTGCGCCGCATTCACAATTCCCATGTCCATTCCTGCCTTGATAGCGTGGTACAAAAATACGGTATGCATTGCCTCACGAACGGGTTCGTTACCTCTAAACGAGAACGAAATATTAGAAACCCCACCCGAAACTTTGGCGTAAGGTAGATTTTCTTTTATCCAACGAGTGGCATTGATAAAATCAACGGCGTAATTATTATGTTCCTCCATACCCGTGGCAACCGTCAGGATATTGGGGTCAAAAATGATGTCTTGCGGAGGGAAATGTACTTGATTTACCAAAATATCGTAAGCTCGCTGACAAATTTCTTTACGTCTTTCAAAACTATCTGCCTGACCTTGTTCGTCAAATGCCATCACAACAGCACTCGCTCCGTAACGTTTTACTTTTTCGGCAGATTCTATAAATTTCGCTTCCCCTTCTTTCAAAGAAATGGAGTTCACGATTGATTTTCCTTGTACACATTTCAAACCAGCCTCAATCACTTCCCATTTCGAGGAGTCAATCATTATCGGCAATTTGGCAATGTCGGGTTCAGCCATCAAGAGGTTCAAAAACGTCTTCATTGCTTCAACTCCATCAATCATTCCTTCATCTAAGTTGACATCAATTACTTGAGCGCCACCGTCCACTTGTTCACGAGCTACGGCAATGGCAGCTTCGTAATCGTTTTCACGAATCAAACGAGCAAATTTCTTTGAACCAGTTACGTTACAACGCTCGCCAATGTTTACGTAATTGGTTTCTTTGGTAATATTCAACGGTTCAAGTCCCGATAATTTTTGGATTGGCTCAAACGTAGGAATAATTCTTGGTGGATATTTAGCGGCAACTCTGGCAATTTCGGCAATGTGGGCGGGTGTAGTTCCGCAACAACCACCGATAATATTCATGAAACCGCTACTCAAAAACTCTTCCACAACAACGCCCATTTCTTCGGGCGTTTCGTCATATTCACCCATTTCGTTTGGCAAACCTGCATTCGGGTGAGCCGATACTAAAAATGGTGCTTCCTTTGCCAAAATCTGTACGTAAGGACGCATTAAATCGGCTCCTAAAGCACAGTTTAAACCCACCGACAATAAATCTAAATGAGAAATAGATGTCAAAAATGCCTCAGTAGTTTGTCCAGAAAGTGTACGGCCCGAAGCATCCGTAATCGTTCCCGAAACCATAATTGGAATTTGAACATTCAGTGGTTGAGGATTCGGATTTACCTGTCTTGAAATAGACTTGCTTATTAATGGTCTAATCGTTCCTTTATTTCTATCGCTTTGGTATAAATCAATGGCGAAAAGTGCTGCTTTAGCATTTAAGGTATCAAAAATGGTTTCAACTAATAATAAATCTGCTCCACCGTCCATCAAACCTTGAATTTGCTCGTAATAAGCATCTACCAATTCATCAAAAGTAACGGCACGAAAACCTGGGTCGTTTACATCGGGCGATAATGATAAAGTCCTATTAGTTGGTCCAATTGAACCTGTAACATAACGTGGTTTACTTGGGTCTTTTGCCGTAAATTCATCGGCTACTTCTCTTGCAATTTTGGCAGATTTATAGTTCAATTCGTACACATAATCTTCCATGTGATAATCCGCCATGGCAATGGAAGTGCCTGAGAATGTGTTAGTTTCGGCAATATCTGCTCCAGCCTCAAAATATTTAGCGTGGATTTCCTTGATAACTTCGGGGCGAGTTATTGAGAGCATATCGTTATTGCCTTTTACCTCATGCGGAAAGTCTTTGAACTTTTCTCCACGATAATCAGCATCGGATAATTTATATTCTTGAATCAACGAACCCATAGCACCATCGAGCACAAGGATTCGGTTTTTTAATACGTATTTTATATTTGGTCTATCTATCATCTTTATAATCGTTCTTCTTAGCAAAGTACAAATTTACCATTTATAAATCGTTGCTAATATTTTCTCAATGAAATCTGCCACAAATTTATCGGTTTTGGATAAATAATTTACTTTATTTCAAATAATTAGATATATTTACTTTAATTACTGATAATAGAAGATATTATTAACTAAATAAACAAGGTATTTTTCCGAGAAACGATAAATTATCTATTGAAATTATGGCCATAAAAATGGATTCGACCGACAAAGAAATTCTTAGACATTTACAACAAGATGCCCTCTTGACCACGAAGGAATTAGCCTCTCGTTTAAACCTCTCGCCAACGCCCGTTTACGAGCGTGTGAGGAGGTTAGAAAAAGATGGCGTTATTAAAAAATATGTGGCTTTGGTAGACAGAGAGAAGGTTGCGAAAGATTTAATGGTCTTTTGCAGTATTCGTTTGAAGGAACACGCCCAAGAAGCAGGGGCAAAATTTGTGCATGAAATTGTTCAATTGGACGAAGTGCAAGAATGTTATAATATTTCGGGAGACTATGATTTTATGTTAAAAATTGTCGTCCATGATATGCGAGAATATCAGGCATTTTTAATGAATAAATTAGCTTCATTGGAGAATATTGGCAGTACCCATTCGATTTTTGTCATGTCCGAAATTAAGCATGAGACGGGTTTTTTGGTGAGTTGATTGAGTTTTATAGTTAAAGAGTTAAAAGAAGTTAGAAAGTTTTTAATTCATAAATTTCTAACTTCTTTAAATATTCTAACTTTTCCTACTCCTCCAAAAAGTCCAAATCCTTCCCATGCGTTTCAGGAATTGTGAAAATTGAATAAAATGCTAATACAAAAGCAATTAACCCCACAACGGCGGCGGCGTTAAAAATACTCATCGTGGGTTTTAAATACGCAAAAAGTGAAGTCATTAAAATTACCGTTCCACGAACCATATTGGGTACGGTTGTGGCGGCAGTAGCTCTTAGATTCGTGCCAAATTGTTCGGCTCCGATGGTTACAAACATGGCCCAATATCCCACTGAAAAACCTGCAAAAACACAAGTTGCATACAAACCTGTTGCCGTTTTAATGCCTGAATACAAGTACACAATACTGCAAATTAAGGAAAGAAAAAGTAAGATGGCAACCGCTTTTTTACGTGATTTCAAATACTGACTAATCACGCCACTCATTAAATCTCCCGTAGCAAGTCCGACGTAACAAAACATGATAGCTTTTCCTGGTTCGATGACTTCTGGAATGCCCATTGCTACGCCAAATTCATTGGCAAAAGTGGCTAAAATTCCAATCACAAACCACGTGGGTATTCCGATGGCGATACATTTTAAATACCTAAATAAGCGGTCTTTATTAGTGAAAAGTGAAAAGAAATTTCCTTTTTTGATGTGGGTTTGATGCTTTAAACTTTCAAACATCCCTGATTCAAAAACACTGACACGGAGCAATAAAAGTACGATTCCAAGTCCTCCGCCCACAAAATAAGCATTTCTCCAACCGCCTAATTCCTTTACGGTAAAGTAAGCAAACACGGCTCCGAATAAACCAATTCCCGCTACTAACGATGAACCCAATGCTCTTATTTCTTTCGGTAGAATTTCTGAAACTAAAGTGATTCCTGCGCCTAATTCTCCCGCTAAACCAACACCTGCCACAAAGCGGAGGAGGGCATAAGTAGTGGGGTCTTTCACAAATCCACAGGCAATATTGGCGATTGAATACGTAATAATTGACCCAAATAAAACGGATAAACGCCCTTTTTTGTCACCCAAAATTCCCCATAAAATCCCGCCAATTAATAAACCGCCCATTTGCCAGTTAATAATATTTTTACCGACCGATGAAACTTCTTCGGGCGATAAACCTAAGTCTTTCAAACTTGGCACCCGAACAATTCCAAAAAGGAGTAAATCATAAATATCCACAAAATAGCCCAAGGCGGCAACGATGACGGGAATACTGAAAAGATGTTGGGTGGTGGTTTTGGTTTGCATTTATTTGAAAAAATTATTAATTGATTTGATTAAAAAAGTACAATATATAATTTATAAATTGCTTAAACTAATTTTAAGTGTAACAACCAAAATTTACCAATGAAAAACCCAAAATCTCCCATTATTAAATTAATTAAGCGAGCATTTATTCAAGTCCAAAGTCCACAATATGATTATGACGAATCTCGGAGAAATTTTCTAAAAACGGCTTCTATTGCTTCCTTTGCCAGTTTAATTGCTTTTGATTTTTCGAGTTGTGTTTCCACAAAAGATATTAAAATTGCCATTATTGGCGGCGGAATTTCGGGATTAAATGCTGCTCATTATCTTAATAAAGCAGGCTTTAAACCAACCATTTATGAAGCGGCCAAACGTACAGGTGGACGAATGATGAGCGTAACGGGGTTATTGGCAGATGGAATTACCACCGAATTAGGCGGCGAATTTATTGATTCTTCCCACAAGGATATGTTACAATTATGTAAAGAATTCAATCTTGGATTATTGGATATGCAAGCACCAGCCGAGGTGAAAAAGGATTTGGTTCAGCACGATTTTTATTTCGACAATCGTAGAATTACGGAAAAATCGTTGATTGAAGCCATCAAACCTTATTTGCCAATCATCAAAAAAGATGCTGATTTGGTTGCCACCAGAAATTATAAAAATCCAGCATTGATTGCTTTGGATAAATTATCACTCGATGAATATCTGCAAAAAATTGGGATAACAGGCTGGCTGTACGAATTATTGAGAATATCTTATACTGCTGAAATGGGCTTGGAATCGGACGTCCAGAACTGTTTGGCTTTTATTTCTTTGTTGGATGGCAATTGCGAAAATGGCTTTGATATTTATGGTGAAAGTGACGAACGTTACAAAGTGATTGGCGGAAACCAGAAGGTAGTGGATGCTTTGGCGAAGACTTTGGAAGGACAAATTGAGCGTGAATATCACTTGGATTCGCTTACCGAAAAGGGGATGGAATATCGATTAAATTTCCAAAATGGGAAAGAAATTTATGCCGATTTTGTGATAATGACGATTCCTTTTTCGGTTTTGAGAGACGTGAAAATGAATGTAGACATGTCGCCAAAAAAAGAAAAATGTATTAAGGAATTATCTTACGGAACGAACTCAAAAATGTTTTTGGGCATGAATAATAGAATCTGGCGTGACGAAGGATTTTCGGGCTATGTGCTCAGTAGTTTAATGCATAACGGTTGGGATAGTTCGCAAATGCAACACGATAATACAGGTGCGGGAGGCTATTCGGTTTTCTTTGGGGGAAAAATGGGTAAAAACTTGAATGACAGTCAGATAGGTGATTATTTGGATAAATTAAACGTGATTTATCCAACGATTAAAGACCAATTTAATGGTAAAAAAGGTACTTTCAATTGGGGTAATTCACCGCTTGCCGAAGGTAGTTACGCTTGTATGACCGTAGGACAACAAACGGCTTTTGGTGGCGTGGAAAGTGAACCGATTAATAGTATTCTATTTGCGGGCGAACACTGTTCAAAAGAATTTCAAGGATATATGAATGGCGGTGCCGAAACGGGACGCAAAGCTGCGGAAGAGTTGATTCGTAGGGTGAAAGGGAGTTGATAATTGATAATGGACTATTTGTAATGGATAATTGATAATTGTTTAGACAAATTAACTCATTGTATAGATTCATTATAAAATGCTGATAGTCAATAAGTTATTATTGGTCATGCCGTAAGTATGTTGCTAATTAATTTTATCTTGGCACTTAATTATCAATTATCCATTATCAATTGCCCATTATCCATTATCCATTATCAATTGTCCATTATCCATTATCAATTGCCCATTAAATTAAATATTCCACCAATAATTCCATTTCAAGACAATTGAGCGGTTTTTTATGCCTAAATCTGAGGGTAAATAATTATCAGAATATACTAAGAAAACATCCGAAGCGGGTTTATATCGCCACTGAATACGGCTGTTTAAATTGACGTTTTTTACTTGTTCATTATATTGAATGTAAGTTGTCCAGAAAATTTTATTGGTAAAAGTTATATCAAATTTAGACTGAATTAACCAGAAATCTGCCCCTGCCAAAGTTGGTTTATCGTCATTGCCTCTGAATACATTTACATCTTTAATTTTATTATATTCTGCTGATAAGGAAAGACTTACGAATGGCTGAAAACGATAACCAATTTGCCCATTCACTCGTAATCGAGTGCCATCGCCGAAGTAAGTTCCGTAGCGAGTATTTAATCCATACGTAAATAAATTTCGAGGAGAAGATACAAAAGCCGTGCTCCATGAAGTCCAACTGTGTTGACTACGATTTTTTACGTAAAAATCTTTCAAATAAGGGTTGATAGGATTGAAAGATGAGAATAATAAAACGTTATCGTAAGCAGCAAAAATATCAAAAGTTGCCCGATCACGAAAGGTGAAATTATAGCTTAAAACGTGCGTTGTCGAATTGTCGGAAGACAGTGAAATATTCACAGGAACATTTGTATTATTGTTTTCATACATAAAACTCAGCAACTTCGGGCCATGCGAAATGAGACGGCTAATCGAATTTTTAATATAGTGAGTATAACCAATATTCGGATTCCAATAATGGTATCCTTTTCGGGGAACAAAGCCCGTTTCAGCCTTGAAATTTTCGCCAATTCTGCTGTAAGTCAAACCAATATCCCAGATTTGGGTGGTAAATGAAACGTCATAATATTGGGTATAATCGTCGGTTGTTTGTTCGGACGTGAAGGATTTCATAAGCGCCGCTTTTCCCGTCCATTTATTGGTTTTTGATGCTAAATTATATTGCAAAACCACATTCCGATTGTACTGATTAAAGCCTTTTCTGGTATTTTCTAAGCCAAATCCGATGCCTTCCTTATTAACAACCATCATACTGATATTGGAACGAGAAAAGAGTTTACGTTGCAAGGCAAAAACCGTATAATTGTAAGTAGGAAGCCCCACAGACGTATCTTTGTTGGCACTTGTTTGGATATTTAAGAGTCCAATTCGCCAATTATTACCCAATTTTCCGCTCAATCTTGCACCATATTGAATAGGAGTTCCTAAACCAATTCGACGAGAGAAAAAAGGACGAGTTTCATCACCGCCAAAACTGTTGAAAATATCCGAATTTTCTAAGAAAAATTGACGACGTTCTGGAAAAAATAATTCGAAACGATTAAGATTGGTAACTTGTTGATCGACATCTACTTGTGAGAAATCTGGATTTACGGTAAGGTCAAGATTTAGCGATGGAGAAACGGCAATTTTTGCATCGCCCCCAAAATCTCTTCTAAAAACGGCATCTTCTCCTTTTTCAAAATTCTTACTAATTCCTCCCAAAACGTAGGGAATAATGGAGATATTGGTTTTGGGTGCGGGCGGAGGATTGTCCCAAACCAGCGTTCCTGTGTAAGCAAGTGTAATGGAGAAAAACTGGCGTGGAATGGGAGCCCACGTAGATTTTTCGTTTGAACCTAAATCTAAACGACTCAAATTCATGCCCCAATTGGTTTCTCCCGCCTTATAACGGAGTGAACTAAAAGGAATTGCCATTTCCAAAATCCAATTATTACCATCAAAACTGGTTTGCGAAATCCAACGATTATCCCAATTGGCATTTAGATTTGTGCCTTCGCCAATCTGCCCATCAAATTGAGCTCCCGCCGCATTCGTTCCAAAAACCCAACCATTGGTAAGGTCATTGAAAGGTTCGAGAATGAGCCAAAGATTGTCATTTCGACCAAAATTAAAATCTCTTTTCAGCGATTCAACGATGTATGGTGCTTCTTTTTGTTGCGAATTAATGGCGGAAAAATAGAGATATTTATCATCATACGTAAATTTTGCCACGGTTGTACATTTCGCCTTAGACGTATCGGCAGGAGTCATCATCCAAAAATCGGAAGTTGATTCGCAACGTTGCCATTGAGCTTCATCCAACTTGCCATCAATTCTAATTTCACTGGTGGCTTTGTTGATATGATATTGGTATTTTTCGTTAATTTTTTGGGCTGATAGGGTCAAGCTGACGAAATATGAGGACAAAAAAAGTAATAGTTTTTTCACTGAGAGAATGTTTTGTTTATTGATGTTTTGAATAGATTTTTTGCTTAAAATACTTTTGCAATAATTCTAATAAACAAAGGTATCTCATATCTGCAATTTTTTAATGCTTATTTGTGTGTATATACGTGATAGCACATACAAGGACGACATTACCGAAAATAATGTCGCCCTTTTTATATTTCTAATACCTTGATTTTTAGGAATGTTTTCTCTGAAAATCAAGCCACTAAATCCTGAAATAAAGATTCCAGCGTTTCAGCGGCATTTTTGCAGAATCCGGGATGGACTTTTGAAGTTTGAACAATGGTGCTTCGAGTGGAAGTTAGCCAACGAAAACGGGAGGCGATTGGCAATAATCCAATGGGGCCACCTTCTTTTCCACCTCTGCAGATGCGTTGCCATGTTTGCAAATATTCTTGCAATTCGGAGGCTTCAATGGTGCAAGGAAAAACATTAAAACGTGTTTCATTGAGTTGGATTTTCGCTTCTAAAAATCCTTGTTTTGAACAATAAAGAATAATACCAACGTTCAAAAACTCCTCACGTTCCACCCTCGGCACAACCCGAATGACGGCGTATTCATATAAGTATTTGTCTTGCATGGTTGGCTTCTTTTACTAATAAATCAGATATTTCAATTCTGGTTTCTAAAAATTTAATGTAAACTTCTTTTTGACTTTCGGGCGAACCTTCTTCTGGCAACCATTCGTCTGGAATTAAGTTAACAATTTCTGTTATTAATTCAAGCGTAAAAATTTTACGAGATTCAGTATTAATCTCCTCTAATTCAGAGGCTTGTGGTAACAAAACATGGTCTTTTATTGGCAAAAATGGACGTTTAGCTTGTTCTTCCCAATTGTCCCAATTATGATGAAAATACAATGCAGCACCGTGGTCAATCAGCCATAATTGCTTGTTCCAAGTCAGCATATTGGTATTTCTTGGCGTTCTGTCAACATTGGTCAAAATACAATCTAACCACACAATTTGTGAGGCAAGTTTTGGATCAATGGTGGTAACGAGCGGGTCGAAAGTAATAGAACTTGATAAATAGTGTAAACCTAAATTCAAGCCCGTACTCGCTCGAAGCAAATCTTGGATTTCCTCATCGGGTTCGGTTTTGCTAAAAGTATCCACCAAATTAGCAAAGACCAATTCTGGCAAACGTAAACCCATTGCACGAGCCATTTCACCGCCAATTAATTCGGCAATGAGTGCTTTCACACCTTGACCTGCTCCCCGAAATTTGAGGACATACAGAAATCCATCATCCGCTTCCACAATGGCAGGCAATGAACCTCCTTCACGCAAGGGAGTTACGTAGCGAGTTACATTGACAGTTCTTAATTCAAGTTTGTTCATAAAGGATTTAGGTAAAATTTTTGTTTCCAAAATTACGCATAATTCTATGGATTGAGCATTTTTACTTGAAATTTGAAAGACTAATTAGTATAAAAAATCCATTAATTTCTATGAAATTCCGCTGTTTTTCTCCGCTTGATAAGTTTCATAAAACAAGTTTTGGATTGTTAATAAAATGTTATTCCTTTGCGTACTTCTTTTAATTCGAGGATTAAAATGCTTCAAAAAAACTTGAAATTGCCACTATTTTCCTTTTTTTTTGAGCGAAAAAATATTACCAATTTCATTCCTTTTTAAAATCAAACACTGACACTTTAACGGTGCTTAGGCACTCCCGTACTTAACTATGAGTTTAAAATTTAGTAATCAAGGCGGTTCAGACCGTGAAATCAAAGGGTACGATTATTTAAGCCCAAGTGCAGATGCTGAAAAGTATAAAGCATCATCAGATATCAAAGGAGCCACACTTCCTCCAAAAGTAGATTTACGGGCATTTATGACTCAGGTCGAAGACCAAAAAAGTCTTAGTAGTTGTACGGCAAATGCAGTTGCTGGGGCTTATGAGTATTTAGTAAAAAAATATTTGAGTAAACAAGCTTTTGACGTTAGCCGACTTTTTATTTACTATAATGCACGTTTAAGAGCTGGTAGTGAAATTACTGATTCAGGCAGTCACATTCAATATGCAGTTGATAGTTTAATGAAAATTGGGGCTTGTAAGGAAGATACTTGGCCTTACGATTTAAAAAGTGTTAATAAAAAACCCGATGAAGGTTCTTATGTAGCAGCGGCAGATTTCAAAATTGAAACAAAGAAATTTGTACCCGTTAAATTAGATATTTGGAAACAATCTTTGGCAGAAGGTTATCCAATTGTTTTTGGAACTGCTTTATTTTCATCATTTGATAGTTGTACACCAAACAAAGGAATTGTTTCAATGCCATCGCCTGATGAAACGGGTAGAAAAGCACATGGTTTACACGCAATGTTGTGCGTAGGTTATTCAGATGTAGATAAAATGTTTATTGTCCGTAATTCTTGGGGTGATAAATGGGGAGATAAAGGCTACTGTTATATGCCTTATGAATATTTGATGAGTGAGAAGTTTAATCTTGGCGATTGCTGGATTTTTGGACGTACAACGCCAATTCCTGATGCTGATGATTCTTGGATTAACGATAAAAAATCAGTAGTTGATGGTGGAAGAGGATATGATAGAAACGATTTTCAATTTTATAAAGATAGCGATTATAGCGATTTTGATATTTGGGAATTCGTTGATGTTTATGACTATGATGATGAAGTAACCGAAGAATATGATGAATTAGAATATGAAGGTGAAGGTGAATACGATGATATTTTAGGTTCTTACGAAGAAGAAGAGGAAGGAGGAGAAGAAGAAGACGAAGAAGAGGACGAAGAAGAAGACGAAGAAGAGGACGAAGAAGAGGAAGGAGAAGAGGAAGGAGAAGACGAAGAAGATGACGAAGAGGAAGGAGAAGAAGACGAAGAAGAGGAAGGAGAAGAAGACGAAGAAGAGGAAGAAGAGGAAGACGAAGAAGACGAAGAAGAAGGAGAAGAAGAGGAAGATGAAGAGGAAGAAGACGAAGAAGAAGGAGAAGAAGAGGAAGATGAAGAGGAAGAAGGAGATGATGAAGAGGAAGGAGATGAAGAAGAGGAGGAATCAGGAGAGGAAGAAGAGGAGGAAAAGTAATTTGAAGAAAGGCTGTCCCATAATTAAAATTTACAAAATTTTATTATGAGATAGCCTTTCTTTATGTAATAATATTCTATAAAACAAGACTTTTTAGACTACTATACGACAACCAGCAGAATTTTACTTAATCGAAACTAATCATTCAATAATCGTTTTTGTACTTATTTAATTGCTTGATTTTTGTTAAGCATATTATAAATATTTGTAACCATCAATACAAAAAGTCCTGCTAAAACACTCAACAAGACATTATAATACTTTGGGGCGGAGAGTGATAGCCTAATAATAACCGTTGCTAAAGCAAATGATGAATACCTAAATAAATGGATATAAAGATTACTGTATCGTAGAGAAATAATTAAAATTAGGATGTCCGTGAAAATCAAGATATTGTAATAGACATTGAAGGTGTTTTGATATTGATTTGTAATAAAAAAGTCAAGAATATCATAGATACAAATGGACAAAAAAACCATTAGAAGTATGTTAGCTATCATTTTTTTTAACAAGATAAATCTAATTTGTTCTTCAGGGTTACTGGTAATTTGCACATGGCGTTGAGCTCTATAAAATAACCCAATAATTAAAAAAATTATAACTGCCCCAAGAGCATCAACTAATAAGGGTAAAAGTTCTAACAGTGTTTCAGTATTCCATTTAACATCTAAGGGCAAATGCCCCATCTCCTTAAATGCATCACGCAATAAAATTAAAGAAATAATCTCAAATTGCTTCCCAATCGAATCCGCTACTGAATGCGTCAAGATGAAGACCAATCCTAAAATCTCACAAATCAATAGAACACTAAATGCTAATTCAATAGAAAAAAAAATTCCTACTTGGTAGTTAATGATTTGATATTGAGAGAGTAAGGTGATAATTATTCCAACAAAAAAAAACAAAACTACCAAATTGCTAATCATTTTTGAAGTTTGAGTTGAATGCCATTGGTTTTCACATTTATCATAAACGGCAATCCAACTTTGTAAGAATTTATCCATGTTTTGTGATTAGTTATATTATTGTAATTTTATTTTCATGGAGTTAACCAATTGAAAATCAATTATGTTTAATTTAAGTACGCTCCAAGGATCTATCAAAGAATTTGCAATAGATACTGAACATTCCTTCAAATCAGCCGTTATCAATGTATAGCCTTCTTGACTTACTCCAATTTTACATTTAATATAAATAAAAATTATGTTTCATAAATTCAAAGTATCAGAAATTGTCATTTTAGTCCTTGTAGTTATTCTAATATTCGTTTCAGAATACGAGTTCGTATTCTTGAAAGACCCTACGAGAGCCATTTTTATTGGTCTATGGCCACCCACTATTTTGGCGATGTTAATATACGTCAATACGAAACTCAAAAATTAATATGGAAAACTTAGAATTATTGGTTTTAACTTTTGCCGTTGTAGTTTCTTTCATTTCCTTCGGAACTGCCACTTACATTCAGTTTAGGAACATGAGTAAAAATGAATACAAAGGCGGAGGTCAAAGCCACGGAGAGACGAGTGTTGTTAATTATCTGGGAAGAATAATTGATGATAATGGGGACAAAAGCAAAAAGTGAAATATTTGAATATCCATGAAAGAGACGTAGATAAATGATTTATTCACGTCTCCTTCATGGATTTAGATGTTTGTAATTTAGCGTCAACCCTTTTTTCGATTCTGAATTTTCTCATAAACCATTTTGATAATTCCGTCTTTCAATCCCAAATCAGGAACGATAATATTCTTCGCTCCTGACCACTTCATGGCGGATAGATAGATTTGAGCGGCAGGCAAAATGACATCGGCTCGATCGGCATTGAGGCGAAGTTTATTGATACGTTCTTCGTAAGTAAATGAGCCTACATATTCTTTCAACCGATTTAATTCATCGTAACTCATAGAAGTTTCACCTTCATGATTCGGAGAAATATTGAATAATTTATTGATATTTCCACCCGTTCCAACGGCTGTTATATTTGCTGTTTTTATATCAATATTACTTTCTACCCACTTTTTCATCTTCTCCCAATCGCCTTCTTTTTCTTTATTTTCCAATGTTCTGACTGAACCGATTTTGAAAGAACGGGAAGCAATTTTCATTCTTTGCGAATAGATATTTAACTCAGTCGAACCGCCACCTACATCGATGTGTAAATAATTGGCATCATCCAAAGCCTGAACCACCACATCATTGATTAATTCTGCTTCTTTTGTACCCTCAATGATATGGATTTTCATGTCTAAAATTTTGTGGATGCGGGTAATTACCGCTTCAGCATTTCCCGCCTCACGCATTGCGGAGGTGGCACAAATGAGATATTCTTTCACTTCGTGCAAATCCATCAAGAGTTTATAAGCATTTAATAATTTAAAAATCCTAACCTCCGATTCAGGACTGATTTCTCCATCATTAAACACGTCATGCCCCAAACGAAGGGCAAAACGTACGTATTCAACTTTTTTGAAGCTAATCTTTCCATCATTTTCCAATACTTTCGAGATTTGCATACGGGCGGCATTAGAGCCAATGTCAATAGCAGCGAGTTTCATATTTTATTAAATGTATATCCGTTTCCTTCTTCTTCAAAATCCAATTCTACACCCATCAGATACATCAGATGTGGTCTTTTTATTAATAATTTGATATTGAGATTTTCAATTTCGTAAAGGTCGTCAAGGTCTTCCATTTTATCAAATCCGATGAAATACGTTGCACTACACGCTCCTCCTCGTAAACCAATTCTAAGAAAATAATTATCGGGTATTCCTTTGATAGTCAAGGCGTTATTGACTTGTTCTTTGGCATTTTCTGTAATATTGATGGGGATAATTTTTGTTTCAATCATAAAAAAATAAGCGATTCAATTTTTGAATTCATTTTTGACCTTAAAATTAGCTATTTTTTGGTTTTAAAGAGCGTTAATCCTTGTAGTCATTCATTATTAACCTGTATGAAAGATAATTAGTTGCCAAATTTTAGGTATAAAAAAATCCCTTTCAACATAAATCTGAAAGGGATTTTTTGTGACGATGCAATATGGTTACCTCAATATAAAGTTTGTGGTAGTTGATAATTGTAATATTCCTCCTCGATAATTGAGTGTTTTTGCGTGAATTGTATTTCCATTGTCTGTAATTGTATGCCCTGTATTTATAAAAATATCATCAGTTGAAGTTGGCATGCGATTACATGACCAAGTGGTGGGGTCTGTCCATGAGCCAGATTTTAGGGTTTCCAATCCATTGCAGCAATTATTTTGGATTATTTTTGGAATGGTTGGGCATTGGGGGGTTGATATTTTATTCAGAAATGACTGATTTGTATTTGGAGCTTGAGTTGCATACCATCCATTATCTTCAGATAAAAATTTTATTTTTATGTTGTTGGTATTGAGATAATTACTGTTATTATCAATATTCTTAAATATACTCCAAGTATAACCACCGTCTTTAGTCTTGAAAATTCGATTGTTAAACGTTGAATAGTCTAAGGCTTGAACATATCCAATTTGAGGTGTAATAAAATCAACTTTATTATAATTCCCTGAACTCATAATTGGACTTAACCGTGTCCATGTGTTTCCACCGTCAACGGTTTTCATGAGTAATTTATCATACTCAAATCCAACTAACCAACCATTATTTGAATCCACGAAACTAATGTCTTCTAAACCGCTAAAATAAGTAACATTTGGAAAAGAAACGGTAGTCCATGATGTACCAGTATCCATTGATTTTATTAATTTAACGAGAGTTGTTCCATTACTCCTGTATGCTAATAAAATATTATTCGTATTGGGAATATATAGTAATCTTTTAAATTGCCAAGAACTAATATTTGATTCCACTGGATTTGTATTTAAAGTCCAAGTCACACCACCATTCGTTGTGGCTAAACTTCTTCCATCATTTGTTATAATAATCCCTGTATTATGGTCTTTAAATGTCATTTTTGAAAGCGTTACTACTGACCAATTATTATTATAAATAGTCCAGTTTAGTCCTCCATTTGTAGTTTTTAATATATTTTGTTGAGTAATTGCCCATCCATTATTGCTATCAACAAAGTAAACATCTTCAAAATTACTCGTATGTGAATACACATTTCCCCAATTTGTTCCACCATTTGTCGTTTTCCAAAGAATATTAGCGTTAAACACATAACCATTGTTCAAATCCACAAATCGTATATCACTTGAATTTGCAGTATTAATTTGTAACTGAGTAGAAATGGTTGCCCCAACTGTAAAATCATAACTCCCCACACTACCAATTATAAGTGCATCGCTTGTAGCCCCAACAATATCCACCCCATCTTTCCGCCATTGGATAGATGAACCCGCAGGTACATTATTAGTAGTCAAAGTAACGGTTTGGCCACATTGTAATAAACCAGATGTAGTTATAGACGGTGCTGGTAAAACGGTAATATTTACTGATTGATTAGCTGAACAAGAACCCAAAGCACAGGTTGAGGTATAAGTAGTATTGGAAGTTGGAGACACTTTAATAATGGACGAAGCCGCTCCATTTGACCATAAAATTGTTCCAGTACATCCTGAAACAGTTAAAAAAGCATAATCCCCTGAGCATAAAGAAGTTTTATTACTACTGATATTAATTACAGGCGTAGGATTAACCATTATACTCACCGCCAATGAACTATCACTAACGCAACCATTTATCACACAAGCCACTTCGTAGCTTTTCGTAGTATTCGGATAAACACTTATCGTCTGCCCAATCAACCCTCCAGTCCAACCCAAAGTGCCTCCTGCACAGGCACTGGCCGTTAAACTTACACCCGTCCCTTGACAAATAGTTGTATTGGCGGGAGGTGTAATAATTGGTTGCGAAGACTTTATTCTGTATTGAATCGTAAAAATATCACTACTATCACTTACACAATAACCATTTCTGATACAAACTGCTCTAAATGTCTTCGTTTGAGAAATCGTTTGTGTGAATGTTATTCCTGTACTTTCATTTCTCCATACAACCGTTTCATTTGTACCAGAACATCCAGAGGCGGTTAAGGTGACAGAACTTATCCCACAAACGAAAGTATTGCCGCTAATGGTTGGTTTTGATTTCGGTAAAACAACAATATTTAAAGCAGCACTACTATCACTTGAACAACCATTTGATGATAAGCAAGATGCTTTATAATTCCTTGAAGATAAGGGAGTAACCGTGATGGGTGAACCTGATAAATTACCAGTCCATTTTACCGTTCCAACGCAAGCGCTGGCAGTTAGCGTTACACTCGAACCATAACAAACCGCTTGTACTTGCGATGAATTTACCGTTAAAGCATTTGGTTTTGGTAAAGATGAAATTGAATAAACATTGCTACTATCACTCGTACAGCCATTGATGCTACAAGCCGTTTTTATATTTACAGAACCCGTTAAATTAAAAGTAATAGAACTTTCCGAACGATTCCCTGTCCAACCCAATGTACCACCCGAACAAGCTGAAGCCGAAAGTGTTACACTCGAATTTGCACAGATAGAAGCGCCTGGTCCAAATATCGTTGGTTGTGATGGTTTATATTTTACAACCACAGAAATTGAACCACTGTCTACACTTTTACAAAGATTTGAGCCTTCGCAAACGGATGTAAATGTGTGGGTTACGTTCGATGAATTGCTTCCAGTAGGTAAAAGTGTATAGGATGAGCCAGTTGCGAAATTTGTTCCACTGTAACTACTGTTCCATCTCACCGTTCCTCCATTGTTACATCCTGTGGCAGTTAATGTAATTGATTCACCTGTACAAATACTTCTTACATTACTTACTTCTGGAATACTAACACTAATTATTGGCGTAGGTGGCGTTGGTTGAATCGTTAACGTTGATGCTGTTCTTACGCTCGGACACCCTTTCACGCATTGTGCTTGTGCGTAATAAGTGTAGGTGCCAGCGGAGGTGACTGTTGGAATAAATTCTGCACCCGTTCCAACTTGATTTCCTCCCGTTGGTGAATCCCACCAAGTAAGCGTTCCATTTTGTGCGTCCGAGAATGTTACCGAAAAACCACTTACACAAAGTGGGTCTTTCCAAACGGCATCAAAAGGAAGCAATGTCCATGTTCCTGCGGGGTTTTCGCCAATAAATCCCGAAAGTGGTTGTGATGGAGCTAATGTTCCTGAAACGGGAGGACTATAATAATTAACTGGCGAAGCTCCATCTTCAAATAAGGTAGTAACTGTTGGATTATTTGAACCCCCGTAAGTATTGGTATTTACCAATGTGATAATTTTACCGCTGGGTGATTTAACGCTAAATTGAGTTTCATTATGATACGGCCAAGTCTGAGTATCACCAGTTCCGCAATCATTTTGAAAGCCTCCTTTTTGCTTACGCCAAGTAATTGAAATACTCACTTTTTTAATAATCCCTCCCGTACTTGGAACACTCACTGCGGGGTTTATACTACCGTTACTAATGTATCCATTGTCATAACCTACCGTTCCACCTGTATAAGCATAAGTCCCCGAAGTCCCATTATTACAATTCACTAAATTGGCTTGCAATCCATTGCCCGTTGTAATTGTCGTACCCTCACAAATGGTTTTATTGGCGGTTGTAGGGGAACTGGAAACAATACCCGTTATAAAAGCTGCTGCCGCCGTTGAGTCACTGATACAACCATTTTTATAACAAGCTACTGAATAATAAGTCCCTCCAATGGCTGGTACGCTGATGGCATTAACGTTCGATGCACCATTAGACCATACGGTGGTGCTTCCGGCCGTACAAACCGATGAAGTCAATAATACTGGATTATTATCGCACAATACAATCGTTCCAAAAGGGGTAAGGCTTGGGCTATTGGGACGAGGTTTTACATTTATAGTATAATTGGCTGATAATGAGTCACTTCCCTCAACTACCCACACGGTAAATGTTACATTTGTAGCAATGAAAAATTCTGGAAGGTTGAATGTCGTTGTTCTGGAAGTTGAAAAAACACCTCCAATTGATGAACTCCAACGGTAACTTACGGCGGTTGTATCCGTGCAAGTTGCCGTAACAGCTACCAATGTTTTGAGTAACTCAGAGCATACTGCCGCTGGAATATTATCTTGAATATAAACCGATAATGGGCAACTCAGACTACTAATTGAGTGAAGATTAGAATTTGTTGGTTTTGTTGCTCCTTTTTGTGAATAAATGTTAGAAAAAAGGCCGAAGAAAAAGATTGTAATCAGTGGTAAAAGTCTTTTCACAGGACGTGGTATTTAAGTGAAGATTATTAATTTTTTTTTTGCAATTTAGGAGTAGTAATTGATTTTTACAAATAACAAATCTCATACAATAATTAAGATTATCAAAAATATTATGCTTATTCGAGCCTGTGAGTTCATTTTTGACATTAAAATTAACTATTTTTGACAATCATAATCCTGTTGTGGATTATTTGATATTGATTTTTTGGATATAATCATTAGTCATTCTCATTTTACTGATAATTATTAATTGTTAATTATCGATTGAGCGTTTAACCTTTACAAAATGGAATTAGTTACCGATTTAGTTAAAATAATCCTACCAGCGGGCTTAGTCTTATGGTCTATGTACCTGACAGTTAGTTCATTTATTAAAAAAGACGTCGTCGAAAAAGAATTAGCCATCAAGGCTGAAACCACAAAAACGATGTTGCCTATCCGTTTGCAGGCGTATGAAAGAATGGCGCTATTTTTGGAAAGAATTTCACCCAATAATTTATTGATTCGATTGAATGGACGTGCCGGAATTGTGGTAGAATTTCAACAATTGATGTTGGCCGAAATTAGAGAGGAGTATTCTCATAATCTTTCTCAACAAGTTTACATGAGCGATCAAGCGTGGGCAATGGTGAAAAATGCCATGAACGAAACCGTTGCGCTTATTAACTGGTCCGCCCGAGATTTAGCCCCGAATTCACCTGCTTTAGAACTTTCAAAACGTATTTTTGAAGTGATTATTGAGAAAAATGTAAATCCATCTGATGAAGCCCTACGAGTGATTAAACAAGAAATTCGGTTGAATTTTATGATGTAATTTTAAAAACAAAAATCCGTGAACAATATTTTAGGTGTCATTCCCGCCCGTTATGCTTCTACTCGTTTTCCTGCCAAACCGCTCGTGGACATTGGTGGGAAATCCATGATTCAACGAGTGTACGAGCAAGCCTTGAAGGCGAAATCGCTCGCTAAAGTGGTAATTGCTACGGATGATGACCGAATTTTTAATCACGTTTTGTCCTTTGGTGGAGAAGTTGTCATGACCTCCACAAAACACCCAAGTGGCACAGACCGTTGTTTTGAAGCCTTCCAAATTGTATCAAGAGCGGAAAGAAAAAAACAGGGAAAGCTCTACCAAAAATTTGACTATGTTATTAATATTCAAGGAGATGAGCCATTTATTCAGCCCGAACAGATTGATATTTTGGCGGGTTGTCTAACCGAACGAACAGAATTGGCAACGCTCGTGAAACAAATTGAAGACGAAGCTACTTTGTTTAATCCAAATACCCCAAAAGTGGTTTTTGATAATAATCACGAAGCCATTTATTTCACCCGACAAACCGTTCCTTATTTGCGGGGAATTGAAAAAGAGAAATGGTTAGATACGCACGATTATTTCAAACACATTGGCATTTATGCTTACCGAGTTGATGTTTTGAAGAAAATTACGAAACTTCCCATGGCATTATTGGAACGAGTAGAATCGTTGGAACAATTACGTTGGTTAGCGAATGGCTTTAAAATAAAAATTGCCGAAACTCCTTATGATAGTTTCGGCATTGATGTTCCTGCGGATTTGGAGGAGGCTTTGAGAAGAGTTACTACTTCGCCGTCAAATAAACAAACGGAATAATACACTCTTCCAACGATACGCCACCGTGCTGAAAAGTATTCCTGTAATGACTTACATAATGATTATAATTATTTGGATACGCAAAGAAATAATCTTCCATTGTGAAAACGTAAGTTGTTGATACATTGACCTTTGGTAAAAAATATCGCTCAGGTTTACGACAAATTAAAAGATGTCCATCATCATCCCAATTAAGATTTCTTCCTTGTTTATAACGCAAATTTGTATTCACCGAACGGTCTCCCACAATCTTTACAGGATTCTGAACCCGTATCATTCCGTGGTCGGTAGTGATGATTAAACGGCCTTTTTTCTCCGCAATTTTCTTCAATAAATCAAATAAAGGCGAGTGGTTAAACCAAGAGGCCGTCAAACTTCTGTAACCCGATTCGTCTGGTGCCAATTCTTTAATCATGGCCATATCAGTTCGTGCGTGCGAGAGCATGTCCACGAAATTATAAACCACAATGTTCAAATGATTTTGTTCTAATTTTGAAAAATTTTCTACCAAGTTTTTACCCTGATTGTTATGAATAATCTTGTGATAAGAGGCTTTTACAGGAAAAGGCATTCTACTTCTTTTCAATTGTTCCTGAAAGAAAAACTCTTCGTGTTTGTTGAAACCTTCCTCTTCTTCGCTGTCGCCAATATCTTGTACCCAATGTTTTGGATATTGTTTTTCAATTTCAGAAGGCATCAAACCAGAGAAAATAGCATTACGAGCGTAGGCAGTTGTGGTGGGAAGAATGGAATAATAGACAGATTCTGTCTCAACCGAGAAATAATCTTGAATTAATCCTTCCAAAATTTTCCATTGGTCAAACCGAAGATTATCAATCAACACAAAAAATAGGGGAGAGTCTTCTTTTAGTAACGGAAAAACTTTCTTCCGCATCAATTCATGTGATAAAATCGGGCGGTTCGCTTTTGGTTCGTTGAGCCAATTTTCGTAATTCTGGGTAATGAATCGAGAGAAATTGGCGTTTGCTTCGGACTTCTGCATATTCATCACTTCCGCCATTGATTTATTTTCAGTACGGTCAATTTCTAATTCCCAGAAAAGTAATTTTTTATAGATTTCTGCCCATTCAGCGTGGTCAATATTGTCTTGATATTGCGTGGCAATCTGACGGAATTCTTGTTGGTAGGAAAGATTTGTTTTCTCTTCTTCCAATCGTTTTTTATCTAATATCTTTTTTACTGAAAGAAGTATCTGATTGGGGTTCAAGGGTTTAATTAAATAATCAGCAATTTTAGAGCCAATTGCTTCCTCCATAATATATTCTTCCTCCGATTTGGTAATCATAATCACTGGTAAATTGGGCTTCAACTGTTTGATGATGGGTAGCACTTCCAAACCAGTCATGCCAGGCATGTTTTCATCTAAGAAAACAACATCAAATTTCTTTTTACTAAGTTCTTCCAACGCATCATTTCCAGAATTAACGGGGGTAACATCGTAGCCTTTTTGCGTAAGAAACATGATATAAGGTTTTAGCAGATCTATTTCATCATCTGCCCAGAGGATTGAGTATTGCATAATTATTGGTTTAATTTTTAATAAATCTGTAACCGAGAATTTATAACGGAGCGTAATTCGTTTTGTTGTTGCGAAATTAGTGATTAAACAATATTAGTGATTAATTAATTTCATTTTTCAACATAAGTAATGATATGATGTATTTTTATTTTCTTTAAATTGTGCAAAAAACTATTCAGCAAATGACAAATAATCTTAATCGCCGTTCATTTCTCCAAACCTCAGCATTGGCAGGAACGGCACTTTTACTTTCTAATTCGCTATTGGCAAACAATAAAGCCAGCAAAAAGAACATTGGTATCCAGTTGTACTCTGTACGGGATGAAATGAAAAAAGACCCTTTGGAAACGCTCAAAAAAGTGGCAGAAATGGGTTACAAAAACGTTGAACATGCCAATTACGTAAACGGAAAATTTTACGGTTATGAACCAAAAGAATTCCGCAAAGTGCTTGACGATTTGGGTTTAGCCATGCCGAGTGGACACACGGTTATGGGCGGACAACATTGGGATGCTGCCAAAAATGATTTTACGGACGTTTGGAAAAAAACGGTGGAAGATGCTGCTTTATTAGGACAAAAATACGTGGTAAGTCCATGGTTGGATGTTAGCCTTCGCAAGAATTTTGATGACTGTAAGCGTTTTATGGAGGTTTTTAATAAATCAGGAGAATTATGCAAAAAGTCAGGGATGAAATTTGGCTATCATAATCACGATTTTGAATTTAGCTTACGCCTTACCAGCGTGAAAGTGTATGACATTATTTTGCAAAATACCGACCCAAATTTAGTGGTTCAACAATTAGATATTGGCAATATGTATAATGGAGGTGGTCGTGCGGTAGAATTATTAAAACAATATCCAGGACGTTTTGAATTAATGCACGTAAAAGACGAAATAAAAGGGGAAAAAGAAAATTATGAAAGTACCATTTTAGGAACTGGAATTATTGGCGTGGCAGATGTGTTGAAATTAGCCGCCAAAAGTGGAGGCACTACGCAATACATTATTGAACAAGAATCTTATCAAAGCAAAAGTCCATTGGATAGTATAAAAATGGATTTAGATTGGATTAAAATGGCAAAATTCTGATAATGGACAATTGATAATTAACAATGGACAATTGACAATGGATAATCACTAATTATCCGTTATCAATTATCCATTATCAATTGTCAATTATTTATTTTTTTCCACGTACTGCCTTTGCTATCACCGCCCATTTCTCGTCTGAAACCTCATTCAAATCTGAAAATTCACCCGCACCCATCAACCATTCTCCACCGTCGATGGTAATAACTTCGCCGTTGATATAAGATGAAAAATCTGACATTAAATAGGCTGCCAAGTTGGCTAATTCTTGATGTTCCCCCACTCTTTTGAAAGGAATTCTACTTTCGGGAGACAATTTTGCCGCTAATTCTTCACCCATTGCTTCGGCTGGGAAAAGGCGTTCCCAAGCACCTTCGGTAGGAAATGGGCCTGGAGCAATGGCATTGAAACGAATCCCGTATTTTGTTCCCCATTCCACGGCCAACGAACGTGTGAGTGCTAATACGCCCGCTTTTGCGGTGGCAGAAGGTACCACATAACCAGAACCTGTCCACGCATACGTAGTAACGATTGACATGACCGTTCCTTTAATTTTTTCGGCAATCCAGTATTTCCCGAAAGCTAACGTGAAATTGTACGTTCCTTTTAAGACAATATCGACCACTACATCAAAAGCCTTGTGTGAGAGATTTTCGGTTGGACTAATAAAATTTCCTGCTGCATTATTGACCAATCCATGAACTGCTCCAAAATGTTCAACGGCCATTTTCAAGACGTTTTCTACTTCATTATAATTACGTGCATCACAGGCAATGGGTAGTATTTTTCCGCCTGTTTCAGCCCTTAATGCGGCGGCGGTTGCTTCTAAAACATCCATTTTACGAGAGGCAATCACTACGTTTGCTCCTAATTCCAAAAAATATTTAGACATCGACCGACCTAAGCCCGTTCCTCCGCCCGTTACCACAATTGTCTTTCCTTTTAATGCTCCATCTCTGAGCATGGGTTCGTTAAAGTTCATTGTTATTTTGTTTAAAAGATAATAAACGCAATATCGTAGAATAAAAATTGTTATGCAAGCATACGGTTTACGAAGCCCATAAAAAAATCCCGAATCGAAAGATTCGGGATTTTTTGTACTCGATGCTGGATATATTTTTTAGTTGAAAATATAACGAACACCAATTTGTCCTTGCCATCTTGAACCAAGACCAGTTGATTTCTGGAAAGTTTCAGCCAATGGGTTAGTACCATTGATATAAGGGAAAGTAAATACTGGCTTACCCGTTGGGGCAGAACCTGTACTAACAAAACCTGTGGCGTTATCGTAACCAACAAAATTCAATAAAGCAGAACGGTTACTACTTTGGTTCAATCCCCAATTGGGTGACACATAGTTACCGGCATTGAACATGTCGAAAGTAAATTGAAGCGTATTTGTTTTTCCACCAACTTTAATGTTGAAATCTTGAATAATCTTGAAATCAAAATTAGTTGACCAAGGTAATTCAGCGCCATTACGTTCTGCATATTGTCCACGACGTGAATTCAAATATGAATCTTGGCTGATATAATTATTCAAATCTGTCCACTGTTGAGCAGCAGTATAAGTTGTACTACCAACAGCAAGATTTCTTAATAAAATTTCAGATTGGTCTCTTGGGATATAAATCAAATCATTTGTATTTAGTCCATCACCATTCATATCTCCTGAATATGAGTAAGAGAAACGACCTGCAGGTCCAGTGGCATAAGTAAATCCAAAAGTGGTTGCCATTTTGTTATTAAAGTAATTCAATTTATAACTTCCAAAACCTACGATACGATGAGTTTGTAAAAAGTTAGAATATGAAGTTACATCAGCATTTGGATCACCCGATACAAGACGGTCACGCCACATAGATTGAGCAATTGAACCACCATCATTTACTGAACGAGAATCAGTATAAGTGTATGACAAACTTGCATATAAACCACTTTCAAAACTCTTAGAAAGGGTTCCAGTCATAGCATAACTGTAACCGTTATTTGTGTTTTTCATCACAATAGCATCTGAAATATTTGGTTTCTCTGCCGTATTTCCTCCTTGGGCAGCAGTAAGAGCACCGTAAATCCGGTTATTTACTGTACTTGGAAATCCATTGGTTCCTACGTTATAATAAATAGGACGACTATCAGCACCAATCGCATTTCTTTGAGAAGTAGGAAGATTTACGTTTGATAAATAAACAGCGTTAATATCTTTTGTATAAATACCTTCAAATGTTGTTAACCATCCATTTCCTAAATTTCTATCAACAGCGATATTTGCTCTAAATATTTGTGGAAACTTGAAATTTTCATCTGTAACTGCTAAATTGTAAGAAGTTGGTCTTAAAGCACCAATATCTACTTTCGGACGGTAAGCATCAACGTTAGCATTGAATGGACGATTTGTTGGGTTATTAATACTTTCTGAACCAAACAATACGCCATTATTAGACAATTGATTAGATAACCATACGTAAGGTACACGACCTGAGAAAATACCGAAACCACCACGAATTTGTGTTTTCTTTTCTTCATTAACATCCCAGTTGAATCCTACTCTTGGAGAAACTAACAGCGTGAATTCAGGAAAACGGTCAGTTGCTAATTTAACATCTTGACCATTGTCTTTGAAAGTAAGTGCAGGTACGAAAGGGTTTGTCGTAGTAGCATTTTTCTCAACAGGGAAAGATGTACCATCCGCACGTATTCCTAAAGTCAATTTAAATCCCTTTCCTACGATGATTTCGTCTTGTGCATACAAACTTAAGGTACTACCTTTCATTTTAGCAAAAGGAAATTCTGACGTATTTGACCATTGCTGGCGGAACTGACCGGCGTTAGAAACTCCATTATTTACACTTGCATAAAAAGCATCGAAAGAAGGAAACTGGTAACCACCGTAATAATTAGGTGCAAAACCATTACGGAATTGGTTATTTTCATAAGCCATTCCGAAAGTAAATACATTCTTACCTGCGTAAACAGTAACATTATCTGAGATCTGGAAAACATCAGAATCTAAAACGTTATAAGCTGAAAAAGGCTCAAAACCGAAAGAAGTTGCTGATTGACCAGCTCCATTACCAATATCTACCGTTGGGAATGGAGTATTATTTACTGGCGACTCACGGAAATCACGTAATTGTGTGTATCCAACCGTTAAATTATTAGCAATTCTACCACCAAACGTTGAGTTTAATTCTGCTATATATGAATCTAAGTTATTGTTGATTCTATATAAACCTCCTTGGAAAGGTAAATTTGTGTTGGTTGGTCCACGACCGTTTGGTAAAGCACCTGAATTTGAGGCAGTAATATCAGCGAAAGAACGAAGCGTATTATACTTAATATTCAATTTATGTTTATCAGAAATATTCCAGTCTAAACGAGCATTAAATTTTGTACTTTGGGTTAATTTGTTGTAACCTTCATACAAACCTGGATCATAATTAAATTTTTCTTTCAAGAATGCTTTTAATTTATCCAAATCTTCTGCTTTTACTGAAGATGTAGTCGCTGGATCAGCGGTTACGCCAGTGCGAGTAGCCACACGGGTAGTTCCTGGATCTTTTCTGTCTTCTTTTTCAAAACTGGCGAAAATGAATAATTTATTCTTAACGATTGCACCACCCACACGACCTCCAATTTGAGATACGCCAAAAGTGGGAAAAGTATTTTCGATACTCCCAACTTTAGTTCCTACTAAATCTTGGTTACGATTGAAATAATAAGCCGAACCTGACCATTCATTTGTTCCACTTTTTGTTACTACGTTAATACTCGCACCCGTTGACATTCCTTGGCGAACATCAAATGGAGCAATATTTACTTGGAACTGGTCAATTGCATCAACTGAAATTGGAGAAGCACCTGCTTGCCCACCAACAGTACTACTCAAACCAAAAGTATTGTTGAATAAGGCTCCATCAATAGATAAATTGTTGTAGAGACTATTACGACCTGCAAAACTTAAACCACCATTTGAACGTGGGTCTAAACGAGCAAAGTCAGTTAATGAACGATTTAAAGTAGGAAGCGTTATGATTTGTCGGTTCCCAACGGTTGTTGCAGCCCCAGTACGGCCTGAATTAATTACTGAACTACGAGCTGCCACTACTTTAACCTCTTCTAATTGGGCTTCTGCAGTCTCTAATTTAGAATTAATACGTAAATCTTGTGAAAGTGTAAGGTTAATACCCGTTTTCACAACATCTTTATAACCTACAAAAGAGATTGTTACTTTATATGGACCTCCAACACGCATATTCACAATGTTGAAATTTCCGTCTGCACGAGTTGCAGCACCGTAACGAGAACCCGTTGGTTCGTGAATGGCAATAATATTTGCCCCTGGTAAACCTTCGCCTTTTTCATCTATGACTTTACCAGAAATGGCAGCCGTAGTAGATTGAGCGAAAACTTGCACACTTGAAAGGACAGTGAAAAGAACAAACATTGTTCCCAAAACTATCTTAGTGGTAAAGATTTTTTTCATGATTGAAAATTTGGAATTTAATTAGAATTTGTATGAGTGAATTCAACTGCAAAATAACAACTTTTTTTTAGCAAGAACAACAAACGTTTATTAAGAAAATGTAAAAATCTAAGAGTCAAAGTCCTGATTTATAGGATTTATGAAAGAAAAACATTGAAAAATAACATTTTACTTTTGAGAAATTCGCATTTTATTTTAAATAAATTTAGATTTTTTTTAAGTCTATCACTTTAGTATTTTTTTAAGAATATACTTTTTAACTTTGTATGAAATAAAGACTTTTGTGTACGATAAAAATAAATATTAATCTCAATCAGTAAAACAGAATTTAGACGTTAAGTTTATTTTAGCCTTCAATTTAGATGAAACTTTTTTATAGACAAACAGGCGAAAATGGAACGCCAATCATTATTCTTCATGGTCTTTTTGGCACTTCCGACAACTGGCTAACCATTGGAAAAATTTTAGGTGAAACGAATCGAGTTTATATGCTCGACCAAAGAAATCACGGACAGTCGCCTCGAAGTGATATTTTTGATTACAATGCCATGGCAGCGGATTTGAAAGAATTTATAAATGACCATACACTCGAAAATCCAATTCTGATTGGGCATTCGATGGGAGGGAAGACCGTCATGCAATTTGCTATGAATTATCCGAATGGTTTCTCGAAAATGATTGTCGTAGATATTGCCCCAAAGTTTTATCCCGTTCATCACAGCTTAATCTTGCAAGGTTTGGCGTCGATTGACCTAAAAACGTTGAAAAGTAGAACCGAAGCCAATGAATTATTGAAACGATTTGAAGAGAATGAAGGAGTTAGACAGTTTTTGCTGAAAAATCTTTGGCGAAATCCAGCAAAAAATAATGAATTTGATTGGCGACTTAATGTGCCTGTTATTACCAAAAATATTGATATAATTGGATTTGAACTATCCAATGAACACGCTGTAAATCTACCAGTTTTATTTATCAGAGGCTCTGAATCTCATTATATTCAACCTGAAGATGAACGGAAAATTTGGGAATTATTTCCAGAGTATGAACTCATAACCATCGAAGGAACAGGGCATTGGGTGCAAGCGGACAAACCAAAGGAGTTTTTAGAAATTGTACAACGATTTTCCATTACCGAAAAATAACAAAATGCTATATTTAATACCAACTATACTTGCTCCCGAAACAACGGAGTCCGTTTTAAGTCCTCAAATTAAGGAGGTCATCAAAACCACTGATTATTATTTTGTGGAAAATATCCGCACCGCTCGCCGATTTATTAGTGAACTAAAAGTGGGTAAAGTCATTGACGAACTGCATTTTTTTGAAGTTGATAAAGATACCAATATTGAGCAAATACGCAAATATTTTAAGCAAATTCCTCAAAATCTAAACATTGGTGTCATCTCAGAAGCAGGTTGTCCAGGCGTTGCCGACCCTGGGGCGGTGGCCGTGAAAGTGGCTCATCAATTAGGAATGAAAGTAATACCATTGGTTGGTCCTTCTTCGATTCTTTTGGCTTTGATGGGTTCGGGTTTTTCGGGGCAATCGTTTGTATTTCATGGCTATTTACCCATTGATAAAGTTGAAAGAGCTAAAAAGATAAAAGTCTTGGAAACTGATTCCAGAAAGCAACAAACTCAGATCTTTATGGAAACTCCTTTTCGGAATGATTCATTTTTAGAGGATTTATTGAATACTTGTCAGCCCGATACTTTACTTTGTATTGCCTGTAATATAACAGCTTCAGACGAATTGATTCAAACAAAAACCGTGAATCAGTGGAAAACCAAGAAGCCGGATTTACATAAAAAACCAACGATATTTTTGATTGGATAAAGTACAGGAACTAAAAAAGATCTCCTTTTCAGAAGAATAGTTTTTTGTATATTTGCTTTCTTTTACCCAAAATCTCCTTGCTCACGGCTCAAAGCTGCTATACATGATACAAGTCCAAACCTTCACATTCAATCCTTTCGGCGAAAATACTTACGTTTTGTACGACGAAACCAAAGAAGCAGTCATCATTGACCCAGGTTGTCACAACTACGAAGAACGTAAAGAATTAAAGGATTTTATTGATAATCAACAGCTTAAAGTCGTCCATTTGCTCAATACGCATGCTCATATCGACCATGTGTTAGGGAACGAATACGTAAAAAGAACTTTCGGTGTAAAATTACATCTTCATCGAAAAGACCTTCCAATTCTTCAAAATGCGGCTTCAAGGGCAGAGTTGTACGGTTTCCCAAATTATGAAGGCTCAGAAGTAGATGTTTTTATTGAAGAGGGAGATATTATTGAATTTGGAAACAGCGAATTAGAAATTCTTTTTGTACCTGGACACGCCCCTGGTCACGTAGCATTCATAAATCGAGAGGAAAATATTTGTGTAAGTGGGGATGTGCTTTTTAAACAAAGCGTCGGAAGAACCGATTTTCCAATGTGTAGTTTTGAAGATTTAGAGAACAGTATCCGAACCAAACTTTATACGTTGAATGATGAAATGGTTATTTTCCCAGGTCACGGTGGTATCACAACCATTGGCTCTGAGAAAAAGCATAATCCATTTGTTAAGGGATTAGGTAATTAGGGATTAGTATTTATATCTTACTCCTAATTACCTAATCCCCAATTACCCAATTACCTAATCTCCAAACCGTGAACGAAATAAAAAAACATATTCCCAATGCCCTAACTTGTGGCAATCTTATTTGCGGAATTTTTGGAATCCTATCTGTATTTAAAGGTGATTTAATGACTGCCTCAATTTTAATTGGCATTGCCTTAATTTGCGATTGGCTCGATGGTTTCATTGCCCGTTTACTGCACGTCAGTTCTCCCATCGGAAAAGAGTTAGATTCTTTGGCAGATATGGTTACATTTGGTGTTTTGCCAGCTTTTATGATGTTGAAACTCATTGAAGGTAGCTGCACTACAGGCACTTGCACCGTTGGCTTAGGCGGTTTTTATAAACCATATATTGCGTTGGCATTAGCGGTTTTTTCAGCTTTACGTTTAGCAAAATTCAACGTGGACACTCGCCAAAGTCATTCTTTTATTGGTGTTCCCACGCCCGCAAATGGCATGGTAGTTGCTTCTCTGCCCTTGATAATGATGTTCCAACCTGAGATTAGTAAATATTTAATTCAGTTCAATGTTTTAGTAATTTACTGTGTGGTAATGTCTTATTTATTGGTCGCTGAATTGCCCCTATTTGCCTTAAAATTCAAGAATTTTGCTTGGGCAGATAATCAAATTAAATATATTTTCCTGATTGTTTCGGTAATTCTATTGATTATGCTGAAATTTGTAGCTATTCCAGTAATTATTTTTTTATACATACTATTATCAGTCGCTCAAAATTTCTTGGTTAAAGAGCAAATTTAACTTTTGATAAGGTATAATATTTTTCAAAAACACAATTCAAGATGAAATTTTTTATTGACACAGCCAATCTTGCAGAAATTCAGGAGGCTTATGATTTTGGCGTATTAGACGGCGTAACGACTAATCCTTCGTTGATGGCTAAAGAGGGCATTAGCGGCAAAAATAACGTTCTGAAACACTACAAAGCTATTTGCGATATCGTGGATGGTGATGTTTCGGCAGAAGTTATTGCAACTGACTATGAAGGAATGATTCGTGAAGGCGAAGAATTGGCTGATTTAGACGAGAAAATCGTGGTAAAAATCCCGATGATTAGAGACGGGATTAAAGCAATCAAGTATTTTTCTGAGAAAGGAATTAAAACGAATTGTACTTTAATCTTCTCGGCTGGACAAGCGCTTTTAGCGGCAAAAGCGGGTGCAACTTATGTTTCACCTTTCATTGGTCGTTTGGATGATACAGGTTATGACGGAATTGACTTAATTGAACAAATTCGTACTATTTTTGATAATTATGGTTTTGATACTGAAATTTTAGCGGCATCAATCCGTAACCCAATTCATATCATTAAATGTGCTGAAATTGGCTCTGACGTAATGACTGGACCACTTTCTGCAATTTTAGCGTTATTGAAACACCCATTGACAGAGAATGGTTTGAAGCAATTTTTAGCTGACCATGCGAAGGTAAATGGATAAGAAATAAATAAGCTCTAACAAAAAATCCGCATGATAAAATCAAGCGGATTTTTTGTTTTTAAGTATTATCTTTGAAATAATTAACTTGAAAGAAACCAAATTTTATCAATATGTTCAATCTCAATCCTGTTGTTTCCATTGAAAATGCTTTTATTTATCAAAAAGACCGTATTGTCTTGAACGATGTTAATTTTTCTATTAATAAAGGAGAATTCGTTTTCTTGATTGGACGCACCGGAAGTGGGAAAAGTTCTTTGCTAAAAACCCTTTATGCCGACCTTTGGCTACAACAAGGAAAAGCAAAAGTAGTAGGTTATGAAATTGAAACACTTTTACCCGTAAATCGTCCATTTCTTCGCCGTAAAATTGGCGTGGTTTTTCAAGATTTTCAATTATTTATGGATAGAAATGTTCATGAAAATCTGCAATGGGTGTTGGAAGCTACGGGTTGGAAGGATTCTGCTAAAATGAAAGCTCGCATTGCCGAAGTACTCATGCAAGTAGGCATGGCAACTTCTCACGATAAAATGCCACATCAACTTTCGGGCGGAGAACAACAACGCATCGTGATTGCAAGGGCTTTATTGAACGAACCCCAAATCCTTTTTGCTGATGAACCCACAGGAAACCTCGACCCTGAAGTATCAGAACAAATTATCAAACTTTTCCACGAAATCAACAAAGCCGGAACCGCAATTTTAATGGCTACCCACGATTTTGAAATGATTAGAAAATTTCCTGCAAGAATCATGAAATGTGAAAATGGTGTGGTTAGTGAGAAAGGTTAACCGCCACAAATCCTAATTTCGCCCCTTCAGCTAATAAAAAAGGCATTCCTGACTCAACGGTATTGGCAATTGTTCCTTCTAAAATAGCTTCACGCAGGGCAATTTTGATAATTCCAACTTCACGAGAAGGCTGAATACCGAAGGTTTCCATAATCATTTCGCCCGTAATTTCGGGTTGGAATTGACGAAGTTTATCGCTTTCTTCAACCTCTTTTAATTTCTGTTCGACAGTATCAAAATTGCGGAGATAACGCTTTACTTTCTCGCCATTTTTTGAAGTAATGTCGGCTCTACATAAAATCATCAAACCTTCCAAATCTTCGCCAGCCTCAAATAATAATCGCCTCAAAGCAGACTCTGTGATGGCTTCTTTCGACAAAGCAATGGGTCGTAAATGTAGGCGAACCAAACTTTTTACAAATCGCATTTTTTCGTTCAAAGGCAAACGCATATTGGTAAAAATTCCTTTCACCCATTTTGACCCCATTTCTTCGTGTCCGTGAAAAGTCCAACCCTTGTTTTTGACAAAGCGTTTAGTGGCAGGTTTGGCAATATCGTGTAAAATTGCCGCCCAACGAATCCATAAATCATCCGACTTTTGGGCAACATTATCCAACACTTGAAGCGTATGATAAAAGTTATCTTTATGCCCTTTTCCTTCTTCGGTTTCAACGCCTTTTAACTTTATAAATTCTGGGAAAATTAAACCCAATAATCCACAAGAATCAAGCAATAGGAAACCGTAGGAAGGTTTTTTTGAAAGAATAATTTTATTTAATTCGTCCGTAATTCTTTCTTTCGAGATGATTTCAATCCGTTCTTTTTCCTTGATTAAAGCATCAAACGTATCGGGATGAATATCAAAATTTAGCTGACTCGCAAAACGAATTGCTCGCATCATTCGCAAAGGGTCGTCCGAGAAAGTAATCGAAGGTTCGAGGGGTGTTTTAATGCTTTTTCTGCGAATATCTTCTATGCCATTGAATGGGTCAAATAATTCGCCGAAGTCGCTGTCATTCAAGGAAATAGCCATGGCATTGATAGTAAAATCTCGACGATTTTGGTCGTCTTCGAGCGTGCCATCTTCCACAATTGGCTTGCGTGAATCTCGTTGGTATGACTCCCGTCTTGCTCCCACAAATTCTACTTCCCAATCGTCTATTTTCAATTGTGCCGTTCCAAAGTTTTTGAATACCGATAAATACACTTCGTCACGACCAGAATTTTTGGCAACTAATTCTGCCAATTCAACGCCCGAACCCACGCAAACGATATCAATGTCTTTGGAAGGACGTTGTAATATTAAATCTCTTACAAATCCACCCACGACAAAAGTTCTGATATTCAACTGTTGAGCCGAATCTGAGACTAATTTAAAGATGGGATTTGTATCTAATGTTTCTGTAAAATTCATAATTTCATCGTTACTATAAATAAAAATAAGTACAACAAAATTAGACCACAGATTCAACGGATTCAACGAATTTTCACGGATAAATAATAAAAAAATCAGTGTAAATCCGTGACATCCGCAAAATCTGTGGTCTAATCCTATTTCCTAATAAATTCAAACTCTCCACCCAAACCCAATTTAACAATTTGCGAAGGTTGTGGATTTTTATTTTCACCCTTTGGATTTTTTAAAATATAATCTACGCCATTCATAATTTCGAGCGCAATATCTTCAAATTTCAAAGGAGAAGATTGCCCTGAAATATTGGCAGAAGTTGAAACGATAGCCCTTTCAAATTTATGAACTAAGCCCTTACAAAATTCGTCTTTTACCAATCTAATCGCAATTGAGCCATCTTCTCCCATCAAATTAGCGGGTAGGTTTTTGCCTTTTGGGTAAATGACAGTCAATGGTTTTTCGGCAAATTCTACTAAATTCCAAGCCAGTTCTGGGACTTCCAAAACGTACTCAGAAAGTTGGTCTATTTTTGTAATTAAAATGATAAATGATTTATTATCAGGGCGTTGCTTTAATGAAAAAATCTTTTCAACGGCTTTTTCATTACGGGCATCGCAGCCCAATCCCCAGATGGTATCGGAAGGGTAAAGAATGATATCGCCTTTGCGGAGATGTTGGAGCGCTTCGTGGTACATCAATTTTTGTTTATGAAACACAAATTTACGAAGACAATATTTAAAACTAAGTACTAATAATCAATTACT
>NZ_CBABQS010000008.1:0-96858 GCF_964672035.1 Arcicella sp. | reverse complement strand
TTTGCTCCCTTGATTATCAAGATCAACTCCAAAATATGAAATTGAAGGGGACACCCAATTTACGTTTTGAGCACTGCAAAAGATACCCTATTAACTAATCAAGACCAAGAAGTTTTCCAACCTAAAAAATTAAATGTGGGAGATAGTGCTTGTTTTTTTATACCTGATGGTTAATTAAGTAGCCAAGTTAAAACTCATTTCGTCCTCTGGCATGAAAGGGCTTTCAAAGACCCAGTTTGTCTTTTGACTAATCAAGAAATAGGGCAAATGGCAATTGGTTATTACAGAAAAAGATTCAAAATAGAGACACTTTTCAAGGACTTTAATAGTGAAGGTTTTAATCTTCAAAAGTCTAAAATGACTGAGCCTAAAAGATTGAACCGACTTATTATTGTTTGTGCCTTAGCATATTTATGATTAATCGGGATGGGTGTTGCCATTTTTACTAAAAAATCATGGATAAAAAGAATTTACAAAGTTCAAAAAGATACGCTAAATCTTTTTACTCATGGAAAAAGACTTTATAAATATCTGATGAAAAATAACTTAGCAATGCTCGATGTGTTTAAAGTATTCAAACTTATAAAAGTGGCGGTCTAAAAGTTGCCCTTTTTATGAATTTAGATGAAGTAGCTATATCTATTTTTATTCAGGAAGGAAAAATGTGAACGTAGCACCTTCGTTGGGTCTGCCTTGTGCCATGATAAAGCCACCATGATTTTCCACAATTTTTTTGCAAATTGCCAAGCCAATACCCGTCCCTGAGTATTCCGTTTTGTGAAATAAACGGTTGAAGAGAATGAAAATATTTTCGGATTGAAGTTGTTCAAAACCTAAGCCATTATCGGTGAAAGTAAATTTATAATATTTCTTTTCACCGTTGATTCTAAATATTTCTTTATAGTCTTTTGCTCTTACTTTTTCACATTCTATCTTAATTACAGGACTCACATTTACTCGGCAATATTTCAGCGAATTACTGATGAGGTTAATAAATAGCTGTTGAATTTGATAAGGAATTACGTTTAAAATGGGCAATTTAGTTGTTTGTATAACCGCCATTTTTTCTTCAATTATTTCGGCTAATTCATTTTTTGCTTTCTGAAAAATAAGATTTATATCAGTTTTCTCAATGGCTTTGTCGGTTTTATTTGTTCTTGAAAACATCAATAAATCATCAATTAAGGTACGCATTCTTAATGCTGACTTATGAATCCTTAAAAAATATTCAAGCCCAACTTCCGATAAATTGTCCTTCTCGGTTTCTTCAATGCGAGAAATAAATAGTTGAATTTTACGCAGTGGTTCTTGCAAATCGTGACTTGCTACGTAGTTGAAAGAGGCTAATTCTTTATTGCTTTGTTCTAATTCAAGATTACGGTCTTCTAATTCCGAATTGTTTAAATATTGTTCTGTGATATCACTGATTACCCCAATGTGCGTTTTGGTGTTCGTATCATTTTCAATCATTCTTCCGATTGATTTAAAATATCTTATCTCGCCATCTCTCCTAATTATTCGGTAGGAACGTTGATACATTTTTTCCTTTTCAAAAATATCTTTTGAACCATTTTCTACGATATGTCTATCTTCTGGATGGACAAATTCTAAGTAATTTTGAACGGTAGGCGTAAATGAATGGGGTTGACAACCCAATAATCTATACAAATTGTCTGAATAAATGAGTTCTCTTGTTTTAATATTCCATTGGGTTGTACAAAAATTGCCAATTATCTCAGCGTGATTAATAGATTCGGTGGTTACAATCAATACCTCATTGGCTTTTTGCACATTCTTCAAGTCACGATTAATCATCAAATAAGAAATGACAAAAATCAATACGGTAAAAAGAAAGAGGGAAATCGTAAAAATGGGCGTAAACGATATTTCATCTTCGTAGATAGATTGTCGCTCTTTCAAATAAATCATTTCTAAATTTATCATTTCATCTACTTTTAGGCGAATTTTATCCATGATAACTTTGCCTTCTAAAAGCCTTTTATTCAATAATTCAGCATTATCAGTATTTCTTATATTTGCTTGTAATGAAATTTTTAACAAATAGAACCTCAAATCTATGAGTTTGTGAAGAGAATCTAAATTGTTTTGTTGTTTTAGATTGTCAGCCGTTAACGCTCTTAAAGTTTTAAAGGATTCATTAACTTTTTCACGTGAACCATTATACGGTTGGAGAAATGCAGGAATATGGCTAATAATAAAACCTCGCTGACCAATTTCAGCATCTTTGATATAGGATAATAATTGCTCAAATTCAAGATGGACTTTCTGAGAATGCAAAACGGCATTGGTAGATTTGGAAAGGGCAATGGTGTGGCGATAAGTGACGCCTGAAATAAAAATAAGAATAAGCAAAGCCCCTAAAAATACCCTTTTAAGAAAAAAAGAAGATGTAAAAATGGCTTTATTATTCATATTATTTAATAGAATGGAAAATCATTCCAAGGTAAATTACATACTAAAATTGGTTTATAATAATTAAAAATCAAGTAGTTAGTATGTTGATTAGATAGAGAATAAATCGGTGGTTGCATTATCATCATTTCATAAGCTTGATGAAATTTGTGGTACAATTAATAAACAAAACCTATAAGTTTTTGAGAACTTATAGGTTTATAATTTCGGATATTTGAGATTAGAGACTGAGTAAAAAATTGTCACGATTCAAACCAGAAGTTTGATATTGCCAATTGAGGGTAATTACTTCAGAAAGTACTTTTTTAAGGGAATTAAAACTGCTTGGTTTCTTGATATAAACATTGGCACCTCTCACGAAGGTTTCTTCAATATCTTTTTCCGAAGCAGAAGTTGAATAAATAGCTACTGCAATGTTTTTTAAACGCTCAATATTTTTAATTTCTTTTAAACATTCCAAACCCGTTTTGATGGGCATATTCAAATCGAGAAATAATACATGAGGTAAAATAGCGTCGGTCTGCAAAAGGTGATTAATTAATTCCTGTCCATCCTTCACAACATTTACTACGGTATTCATTTTTAATTCCTTAATCGCATCACTAAAAAAAAGGCGGTCATCTTCATCATCGTCTGCAAGCAATATATAAATTGGCTCATTCTGCATATATAGGGCATTTTGTAATTAGAAAATAAATATTTGGTTTGTGTGTTAAAGTTCTTGATTAGAGTTGAAAATTTAATCAATTTAACTCAATATTATTAAGCCATTGATTGTAAGTATTTTAATAACATTCACCTGATAACATTGAATAACGTATAGATGTTTAAATTGTGTTCATAACAGTCTCACGCCTTTTGATAATTATTCTTTTAAAAGCGGAAGGAGTTAAACCCGTGGTATTTTTAAATTGTGTGCAAAAATGAGCGAGGCTACTGTAATTCAGCTTATGGGCAATTTCAGTAAAAGAAAATTCATCAAAAGTTATCATTTTCTTTGCTAATTCAATTCTATGCAAAATTATGAAATTTTCAATAGATGTATAGGTTACTTCGGCAAAAACATTAGAAAGGTAGCCGTAACTATGACTCATTTTATCTGCTAAATAAGAAGATATTTTTGAGACGGGCAACTTGTCTTCCATATAAACCATTTCGATAATGGCATCTTTAATTCTCTGTACTAAAATGCTTTTGTTGCTTTCTACAACCTCAATACCATAATTATTTAGAGCTGCGTAAAACTCCTTTAATTTTTCACTCGAAACTTCTTCCTTGATTTCAACTTCGGTATAACCTAACAGATTGTAAGATAGCTCCAACCTTTCAAGTTGGTCTTGCAAAATCTTCTTGCAAACAATATTTATATCGTATTTGATGTATAGTTTCATAATTAATTTCAAATATAATATAAAATTTCATTGTACATCATTTTAAGCGACAAAAACTATTGTCCACAGTAAACGATTATTTTTGCTATTATCGATTAGTGTTTTTAAAGTAAAATTGCCGATTATTAAGTTTTTCTATATTAAGACTTTAAAGGTTTTTTCTGCTTGTTTATCGGTAAATTACTCATTCTTCAAAAAAATAATGGTCATTAGAGCAATTAAACATCTAACGGCTGACTTTGTCCCTTGGTTCAAATTTACAAGAATTACCAGTCATTTGATTCAAATGATTGTTTTCCAAAACCAATCGAATACTGTATTCATTTTTCTCTTGTATTCTTCGTCTTTGAAAACTTCATTATGCGAGTTTTGGTTTCAAATCTTATATTAGTACAAAATTCGTATTTTCATTTTTGCTAATTTTAGGTATAAATACTGGCATGATTGGAAAACTATCCATAAAAAAATAAGCGATCAACCCTGACCAGAAGTTAATGAAGAGGTTCTTTATACTTTTGTGTCTTGTATGGTCAATATCACAATGGTTTTTCATAAGGTTAAAAACAGATTCAATAAGTCCCCTTTATTGTAAATAATGCCATTGTTCGGGAGGTATATTCTTTGGATTTCATGATTTTCGTGGAAAGTTCAGCTTTCTACCGATTATATTAGGATGCGAAGCACAATTATTGATTCTCCATTTTTCTCATTTTGCAGAGTAAGAAGAAACTTCATGGACAGATTATCTGCCATTTTACTGAAACAAATATGAAACAATATACAAATAAAACTGAAACATTCCGAATCAGACTGAAACAAAAAACCGCTTCAAAATGCCATTTGGAGGCTTTTGAAGCGGTCTGAAAGTATAGTTGTCGGGATGGTATGATTTGAGCCTGCGACCACACGCCCCCAAATTGTGCGATACTTAATTCGAAAATTTAAGATTCAAACTCAAATTTGCAAAACAATTTATCTATTCATAGAAACCAAAAACTCTTCATTCGTTTTTGTTCCTTTCATTTGCTGCTGCAAGAATTCCATTGCTTCCACCGAGTTCATGTCGCTCATGTGTTTTCTCAAAATCCAAACTCTTTGTAACGTCTCTTTATCCATCAACAAATCTTCTCTACGTGTTCCAGAGGCAGTAATATCAATGGCAGGATACATTCTACGGTTCGATAATTTACGGTCTAATTGTAATTCCATATTACCCGTACCCTTAAATTCTTCAAAGATAACTTCATCCATCTTTGAACCTGTATCAATCAAAGCCGTGGCAATAATGGTCAATGAACCACCATTTTCAACATTACGAGCCGCTCCAAAAAAGCGTTTGGGTTTGTGTAAGGCATTGGCATCCACACCACCCGAAAGAATCTTTCCCGACGATGGGATAACGGTATTATACGCACGTGCTAAACGAGTAATTGAATCCAACAGAATCACCACATCGTGTCCACATTCTACCATACGTTTTGCTTTTTCCAACACAATACTGGCAACTTTCACGTGGCGTTCTGCCTGTTCATCAAACGTAGAAGCAATCACTTCTGCACGCACACTACGTTGCATATCTGTAACCTCTTCAGGACGTTCGTCAATCAATAAAATTAATAAATACACCTCTGGGTGATTTTTAGAAATCGCATTCGCTATCTCTTTGAGTAACACTGTTTTACCAGTTTTGGGCTGTGCTACAATCATACCACGTTGTCCTTTTCCGATGGGAGCAAACAAATCAAGAATTCGGGTTGAAAATTGGTCTGGACGAGAGGATAGTCTTAATTTTTCTTCTGGAAATAAGGGTGTCAAATATTCAAATGGAATTCTATCACGAATCTCTTCTGTTGTTTTTCCATTTACTGATTCAACTCGCAAAAGAGCAAAATACTTCTCTCCTTCTTTTGGTGGACGAATTGCTCCACGAACGGTATCACCCGTTTTCAAACCAAATAATTTAATTTGAGAAGGCGATACGTAAATATCATCGGGCGAGGCTAAATAATTATAATCTGCTGAACGCAAAAATCCGTAGCCACCATCTTGCATAATCTCCAAAACGCCTTCATTTTCAATGATTCCATCAAATTCACGAATGGCTTGATTATAAATTGGTTTTTTAAATCCATTCCCTGCTTGACGGGACTCTTGACGAGTTTCAGTCTCTTGTGGAAGCCCAGAGTGGTCATCAGGTGTAATAAAAGAGGTATCTACTGAAAAATCTTCCTCAATATCACTCGGAAAATCTACAATTGGTTCTTCATCAAACTCGTAAGAATTAGCTTCTGACACTACTTCTGTTGCTACTTTAGGTTTATTTACACTCCTTGCTTTTGTCGGTTCTGGTATATACGCAGGCTCAGTTGCTGAATGAGTTTCAGAAGCTGCTATTTCATTTTCATCTTTTGCGATGCGTATTCTTTTGGGGCGTGGGGCATCTGTTGTCGGAGCAATCTCTTTCCTCACTTTTCTTTCTGGTCTGTTATCGTCTTGCATAGTATCTTTTATGGCAGGTTTGCGGTCATCTTGTGGCAATACCGCCTGTTTGTTCAGTATCTTATAGATAAGTTCTTGCTTCGGAAGGTCATTAATCTCAGGAATAGCATATTTTTTGGCAAGCACAAGAAGCTCAGAGATGAGCATCAGGTCTAATTCTTCAATTTTGTACATAAGAAGTTATAAAATAATGGTTACAAAGTAAAAACTTTGCGAGTTTGTGGTTAAATGGAACAATGGAATTTCTTTTTAAAAAGATAGTAAAGCTTGAAATCAAATTGGGAAAATTTGGTACGAGATGGAAAATTGACGTTAAACACTTGTAAATCAGAGTTTTAACGGGAGAAATCACAGGTTAGTGAAATGTTCTACAATGTTAATGCCAATAAATGAGAATGTCAAGTTTTTTCGAAAATATTTGCACTTAGTTTAAACTTACTACTTCAAAAATAATATAAAATTCAAAGAGTATTGCTAAAGCAATCTAAGAATAACAATGAAAGAATATAATTAAACTAAGAATAATCTCAAATCGATGAACTAATCATCAAGAACTAAGGATAAATATTTTTTTAATTAACCATACTGCATTAAATTTGTACAATAAATACAGAATTTACTCAACATGAATCGTAAAAATATTTTAGCCGTTGTTGCCATTGCTTTATTAGCCACTGCTTGTGACTATCAAAAAAACAACACAATTAAGCAAATAGATCTTAATGAACAGGATCAGTATGTTTATGGAGTACATCCAGATTCTGCTGCCCGTCAGACAAAAAATAAATACACAGCTAAGCCTGAGAATGAGGTTAGAGCTAATAAAATTCGTGAAAAACTTTTCAACGATAGCACCAACGCACAGGGTAATTAGTTTTTCGAGATTCAATAATCTCAATATTTTACCATACTTTTAAAGGGCGTTGCGAATTTTCGTAACGCTTTTTGTATTTCAATAAAAATACCTCATAACTCAGGAAATCAATGAATATTGCACTCGTTACGGGTTCGGCTGGCTTAATTGGAAGCGAAGCCGTTAAATTTTTCTCAGATAAATTTGATTTAGTCATTGGCATAGATAACAATATGCGTCAATATTTCTTTGGTGAAGAGGCTTCAACGGCTTGGAATCGTAGTCGTTTGGAAGAACAATTTTCAAATTATAAACATTATCAAGCCGACATTCGGGAGGTTTCACAATTGGAAGTAATTTTCAAAGAATACGGAACCGATATTACCTGCGTATTGCACACCGCCGCACAACCCTCTCACGATTGGGCAGCCAAAGAACCCTTTACTGATTTTACGGTAAATGCCAATGGGACATTAAATATGTTGGAAATGACTCGCCAACATTGTCCAGAGGCAGTTTTTATATTTACTTCTACGAATAAAGTTTATGGAGATAATCCAAATTATTTACCTTTAATCGAAACGGAAACTCGCTTTGAAATTGATGCCAACCATCCTTATTTTGCGAATGGTATCGACGAAAAACATAGCATCGACCATACAAAACATTCATTATTTGGCGCCTCAAAAGTAGCAGCCGATGTATTGGTGCAAGAATATGGTAGATATTTTGGCATGAAAACGGGCGTATTCAGAGGCGGATGTTTAACAGGACCAAATCACTCAGGAACTCAATTACATGGTTTCTTAGCGTATTTAATGAAATGTGCCATTACAGGAAATCACTATACAATTTTTGGTTATAAAGGAAAACAAGTTCGTGACAATATTCACTCGTATGATTTAGTGAATATGTTCTGGCATTTCTACCAAAATCCACGGGCTGGCGAAGTTTATAATGCTGGGGGAGGACGTTTTGCCAACTGTTCAATGTTGGAAGGCATTGCAATTTGTGAAGAATTGACGGGCAAAAAAATGAGTTATAGCTACTCAGAAACAAATCGTGTAGGCGACCACATTTGGTATATTTCAGATTTATCAAAATTTAAAGCACATTATCCGACTTGGAATTGGACGTTTGGTTTGCATGAAACCTTAGAACAAATTCACGATGGTATCGCTTCAAGATTGTAACATAAAAAAATCCTCTGTTTTAACGACAGAGGATTTTTTTATGTTCTATTTCAAAGGAATAATCAACTTTTCTCCCCGTTCCGACATATCTTTTGTCTTCTTATTGGCATCCATCAGAGCTTGTTTACTGATACCGTATTTCTGTGCAACCACTCTGAGAACATCGCCGGCCCCAACGGTATGAATGGTCTGAATTTTAACATTCAATTTCGTTACGCCCACCTTAATGCCGTCGGGAGCAACCCCAGGATTGATGGCTTGTAGAGTTGCTTTAGTCAAGTGATAACGATTAGCAATTCCGTAGAAAGTCTCTCCCGATTGGACCGTGTGTGAGATGGTTTCGCCTATCGGAACTTCCACCTTCTTTGGTTCTTCTTTAGATTTCTCTTCCTTTTTAGGAGTTTCTTCCTTTTTGGTCTCTATTTTCTTCTCCTCTTTTTTCTTTTCGTCTTTTGCCACATTCTCTTCACCAGTTTCTTCCAAAGGTGCAGGAATCACAACGGCATCGGCGCCATCCTGTCCAGATATTGCCACAGAATTTGGGCGTTTACTAACTAATTCATCTTCCTTTACTCCATCATCTTTCATAGATTGCCATCCCACAAAAAGTAGCGCAATAACCATGGCAATTAGCACAAATAGGGTAATAGTGGGAAGTTTTGAAGTTTCTTCAATGGGGCGAGGATTACGGTTTTCTTCCATGATTGTAAGGATATTTAGGATTCAATAAAAAGAAAAGTTTATTTTTTTGATTTTAATTCAGAAACCATTTCTGCAACTTTTTCACTTAATTCAGTTTTATATGCTTGCAATTTAATAGCAATTTCCTGATTTTCAATGCCTAACATCTGAATTGCGAGAATTCCAGCATTTTTTGCTCCATTCAATGCAACTGTTGCCACAGGAACGCCCGAGGGCATTTGCAAAATTGATAGTACCGAATCCCACCCATCAATCGAATTGGAAGATTTCACGGGTACGCCGATTACGGGTAAAGTCGTTACCGCTGCAACCATCCCAGGCAAATGTGCCGCTCCACCTGCACCCGCAATAATAACTTTTACGCCACGTTCACGGGCAGTTTGTGCGTATTCTACCATTTTTAAAGGCGTGCGATGAGCCGATACAATGTCGATTTCATAAGCTACGTCAAAGTATTTGCAAATTTCTACGGCTTCTTCCATGACTTTAAGGTCTGAAATACTGCCCATGATGATTCCTATCATTTTTAATTATTGGTTTGTACGAACAAAGTTAAATTGTAAAATTAAAAAAACGTTAAATAAATGATTCCAATGGGTATTTGTATCTTTTAAGCTACCACTTTCAAAGTCTCTTTTACTTTTTTTACTTTCATTTTAAGGCTCTCCAAATCCTCATCAACCACCGTTATATGTCCCATTTTCCTAAATGGTTTTGTGATTTTTTTTCCGTATAAAAATGGATAAACCCCTGATATTGCAAGGCTTTCATTCATGCCTATATATTTGGCTTCGCCAGTATAACCATCTTCACCCAAAAGATTGACCATTGCCGCTTTTGAATGTGCTTTGGTATCACCCAAAGGCAAACCCAATACCGCCCGCAGGTGTTGTTCAAACTGAGAAGTATGATTGGCTCTGATGGTATGATGGCCGCTGTTGTGCGTTCTGGGAGCTACTTCATTGATTAAAATTTGTCCATCCTTTGTCAAAAATAATTCAACCGCTAATAATCCAACGATGCCCAATTTTTCAGCCGTTTCAATGGCAATTGCTTTGGCTTTTTCGTGGATAGATTCTGAAACTTCGGCGGGGGAAAAAAGATATTCCACCAAATTATGAACTGGATGAAAAACACATTCAACCGTTGGGAAAGTTTTGATTTCTCCTTGTTCATTTCGGGCTACGATGACGGCTATTTCTTTGTCAAAATCAATGGCTTTTTCTAATAAACTTGGTTCAGTAAATGCCAAATGTAATTCTGATACGGAACTTAATTTTTGTACACCACGGCCATCGTAACCGCCTTTTCCTAATTTATTGAAAGCTGGGAGAAAAGCTACATTTGCTTGAATATCGGCCAAATTATCCGTCAAAATAAAATCAGACGTAGGAAGATTATTATCTTTATAAAATTGCTTCTGAATACGTTTGTCTTGAATAATTTCTAATACTTCGGGTTGAGGAAATACTTTTTTCCCTTCCGATTGGAGTTTTTTGAGTGCTTCGAGATTAACATTTTCAATCTCAATCGTAATCACCTCGCAATCTTGTCCGAACTGATAAACGGTTTCAAAATCCTGAAAAGAACCCACCACAAATTCGGGAGCAATTTTTGCACAAGGAGCATCCGCATCGGGATCAAGAATTTTGACGTGAATATCTAAATCTATGGCAGCTTGGAGCAACATTTTGCCCAATTGTCCACCACCTAATAAGCCTAATTTTTGCATTTTTTGGATAATACTGTATTAATTTCCCCAAAATTACGCTGATTTCTCTAAACCTTCTTAAATTTGTAGCATAGAATTAATCAGCGAGTTAAAAATCGCTTTATGATAAGATGAAAAAGTTAATAGATATACGTTTTGCGGTGATTTCAGGGATGATTTTGTTAGCAGCCATTAGTCGTTTTTTACCAATTGCTTTTCCTTCAATGCAAAATTTTTCACCAGTGGGTGCAATGGCATTGTTTGGAGGAGCGTATTTTGCTAAAAAGCAATGGGCATTTATCGTTACAATGGTTGCACTTTGGTTATCAAACTTGGTTTTGAATAATGTTTTTTACACGAAATATTATCCAACGTTTTCTTTTGGATTTGAATTGGCTGTCTTCGTAAGTTTTGCTTTGGTTGTAGCCATTGGAATTGTCGTTTTGAAGAAAGTGAATTTTACTAATTTGTTAATTGCTAATCTTTTAGGAACTGTCGGTTTCTTCTTAATCTCTAACTTTTTTGTGTGGGCAGGAGGGAAGATGTACCCGCAAACAATGGAAGGTTTGGGAATGTGTTTCACGATGGGACTTCCATTTTTGAAAAATACATTATTGAGTAACCTTTTGTTCTCAGCCGTAATGTTTGGCACGTTTGAATACTTTAAAACGCAAATGAAAGAATTGAAAGAATTAGCCGTTGTGCGAGTTTAAATAAAATATATTTTCATAAAAAAGCCTGTAAATCTTAAAATTTGCAGGCTTTTTTATTGGTAGCATGTACAATAACAAAGTAGAAAATCCCGTGAGGATGGTAACAAACATTTAAACCTACAAAAATATGCTCCTCCAGTCAAAAGTTCTTTGGTGGCTATTTAACCTAAAAGCCGCTTCTACTAATTGTACATCCGAAGCCCGAATAGACGGTTTTAAGAACAAAGGACATTTCTTTATGGTTTCTCAACCTGCGAAAATATCTTCAAAAATAAAGGAATGTTCTGGTATGGTTGCTACTTCAAAAGATTCTACTTTTTGGGTTCACAACGATGGAGGAAATAAAGCTGAATTATTTGAAATAGATAGAAAGGGAAAATTATTATCCATTTTGCCTCTTCCGAATACAAAAAATATAGATTGGGAAGAAATTACACGGGATGATAAAGGGAATATTTACATTGGAGATTTTGGAAATAACGCAAACAACCGAAAAGACTTAACCATCTATAAATTTCCAGAAAATCAGCCCAATAACATGAAAAAAATAACCTTTAATTATGCCTATCAAAAGCAATTTCCACCCACAAAAAGTGAATTAAATTATGATTGCGAAGCTTTTTTTGCGCTCGGTGATAGTCTGTATCTATTCACCAAAAATAGAGGAAACAAAGTCGTTAGAATGTACGCTTTATCTACCCAAGCGGGCAATTATTCAATCATTCACAAAGACGATATTTTTATTAAAACAATGGTGACGGGGGCTGCCATAAGTCCGGATAAAAAAACATTTGCTTTACTGACTTATGGAAAAGTATTTTTGTTTGGTATTGATAATCAGCAAGTTAACTTTAAAAATCCAATTGACTGTTTCAAGTTTGCGCATCAACAAACAGAAGCCATTGTGTTTATTTCCAATAAAAAATTAATGATTTCTAATGAACAAGGGGAGTTATTTACGGTTTCGATGGAGTGATGAAAAGGGGGTATCGGTGGGCTGTTTTGGTTTATAATTTCGTTAAAAAAATAGGGATTAAAGAACCTAATCTTTAATCCCCATTTATCTAATTCCTACACTATTTCTGTCTAAAATATATCTGAATTGGCACGCCTGTAAAGTCAAAATGTTCACGCATTTGGTTTTCTAAATAACGCTCATAACTTTCACGGATGTATTGTGGAAGATTTGAGAACATCACAAATGATGGTGATTTAGTGGGCAATTGCGTCATGTATTTGATTTTGATGTACTTCCCTTTCCATGCTGGCGGAGGATAATTCTCAATAACCTTCAACATGACATCGTTCAATTTTGAAGTCGCAATTTTTCTGGTTTTATTTTCATAAACCTCCAAAATCTTCTCTACGGCCTGAAAAATACGTTGTTTCTCTTTTACCGAAGTAAAAACAATTGGCATATAATTAATAGGGGCCATACATTTACGAACTGCATCTTCCAAATTCTTAGAAGTCATCGCATCTTTTTCGACCAAATCCCACTTATTAATCATCAACACAATTCCTTTTTTCGCACGGTCAGCCATCGAAACAATGTTCATATCCTGCGACTGTAACCCCGTTTGAATATCAATGGTAGTAGCATCAATTAAAATCACCGCAATATCACATTCTTCCATTGCCTTAATTGTCCGCAGGAAAGAGTAATACTCGATATTATCTTCCATTTTGGCTTTGCGACGAATCCCAGCGGTATCGGTAATGATAAAATCCTTGCCGTACATATTATAATGGTTGTCGATGGCATCACGAGTTGTGCCGGCGATATCCGTTACAATACTTCTTTCTTTTCCTAAAAGAGCATTCAAAAATGATGATTTTCCTACGTTTGGCTTACCTAAAATGGCAATTTTAGGAATCCCTGCCGTTGGATTTTCGTAAGGTTCATCTGGAAAATGACTCACTACAGCATCCAACAAATCTCCCGTTCCCGAACCACTTTCTGCCGCAATAGCATAAGGGTCGCCCATGCCTAATTCATAAAACTCAACTGCTTCCATCCCTTTTTCATAGGTATCAGCTTTGTTGGCAACGATATAAACTGGTTTTTTTGACTTCCGAAGCACTTTTGCAAAGTCTTTGTCCAAGTCAGTTACACCCGTTGAACAATCTACCACGAAAAGACAAACGTCAGATTCTGAAATAGCCATCTCAACTTGTTCACGAATTGCCCCTTCAAAAACATCATCTGAACCGTGAACGTATCCGCCCGTATCGATGATAGTGAAAAATTTACCAATCCACTCGCCGTATCCGTAATGGCGGTCTCTTGTAACGCCCGAGACGTTGTCCATGATTGCCTTTTTCTGTTCGATAAGGCGATTAAAAAGTGTTGATTTACCCACGTTCGGGCGACCAACAATTGCAACAATATTTGACATTTTACTGGTTTTGTGAGCTGTTTCCTGCGAACCGTGAATTAATTAATAAGCCGATTGTCAGCGTTTTAATCTTAGTTTGCAAGCACCTCGATTTTGAAATAATATACTTTTAAAGTAGGGGTAGAAGAATGGGTAATTTGATAATATTATGAATTTCTCGATTTGAGTATCCGAGTAGCAACCATCTCTGTTGTATTCAGCACTTTCTTGAATTTTAATTCTCTTAGTCCGTTATAAAGCACTTTATCTCCCGTCCATAAAGTTGCTTTTAAAAATTTAGTTAATGCTACAAAATCCGTATCGTCAATATCAATATCTTTGGTAATTTGTTCAGCATCCAACCATATTTCAACGGGTATAATTTCTTCGTTTATGAATTTTAATCTTGTAAGTATCTGTGAGTAAGAGATTTGCAATTGTTCCTCAGATAATTTTGAAATCTTTTTCAGTCGTTCCCAATGTTTAAAAATTTCATACCGCATATAGCTGCAACTATAAAATTCAAATGTTTTATCAGAGTTAAAAATAAGGTCTCCAATTGTGCCATTTGAGTTTAGTAATGCACTAAAAATGATGTTAGTATCGACTACAATTTTCATTTAACAAGTCGGTTTCGGTTATTTGCCCACCAACCCGCTTTCACCTCATTTGCCAAGGCATCTACATCCGATTGCTTAGCCTTAGATTTAGCCGTTGCTTCTTTATAAGTCAAATAATCAACCAAACGTTGAAGTCCATTTGTATCTACATACGCAGGAAGCCTAATAATTACTTCCGTATTTGTTCTTTCAATTAGCATTGTTTTAAGTTGTTTTAGTTCTTAACCTGATTTTATTTTCAATTCAAAGTCTTTCTATTGTTTTTTTTGTAAGTTCATCTGTTACTTAATTTTATACCCAATCTCCAAAGACACAATCCCATATCTTTCAGTCTTATAATCAGCTAAATCTCCTTTAATTTTATTCAAAAGGCTATATTCATATCTAAGATTCAAGAGAACTTTATTAATTTTTAAGGACATTTCTATCGGTAAAATAGGCATAAAAGGCTTGTAATAATCATTAGTTGATGTATTTTTCAGTGGAGTATTTCCATCATAAGCAGTAACTGATTTAACAAGAGTTCTTAATCCGATACCTGTGCCAATTGAAAAATCTTTGTGTAAAGAATAGTGAATAGTGGGAATTAACCCAACTGATAAATCGACTGTTGCATTAGCAAAATTACCCAAAGCTTGCCCAAGATTATCTGTAACTTGAAATGGACCATCACTATAAGTATTTAACATGATGTCTGCGGAGCCTCAAAGGACAAACTTCTTTTTGAGAGGTATAATCATTTTTCCTCCAATGCCTATTCCCATTCCTGATTCTTGCCATTTTTCAATTGGCATATATCTATTGATGTTTAAGTCTAAATACCATTCTTGGGGAGCTTTCTGAGCAAAAATTTGAACTGAACATAGAAAAAACAGCGTAATTAAAAGGTAATTTTTCATTTTCATAGAACTAAAATTTTTCGAGTAAAAGTGGATGATGGAGTTTGTAACGTTGCGTGATAAGTTCCTTTCTGTTCAGCCTTAATCGTAATACTTTTACTATCCTTCTTTGGAATAATTTGATTTGCGATTTTTTTTCCTTGTGGGTCAAAAACAAAAAGTTGATATTCTCGTAAGGAATCACTACTTGCTTGAACTGTAAAAGTGCCGTTATTTATACTTGGAAAAGCATAAAATGATTCCCCGTCTTCAACGGCAGCAATTTTACTCTGAGAAGGCAATATTTCTTCAATCCCATTACAGGAAAATAGAAACACAAAAGCAATTAATGATAGTAGTTTTGGGATGGTTATTTTCATATTTTTAGATGAATTATTTATTTGAAAATTTAAACTAATTACTTAAATGTTATTGTAAGTTGATTATATCTTGTTATCAATTAAATTAAAACTACTCCCCACCATACCCAAACATCCGTAATTTCTGTTGTTTCGACCGCCAATCGGGTTCTACTTTGATGAATTGCTCTAAGAAAACCTTTTTGCCAAAGAATTTTTCCATTGCCTCACGGGCTTGAATACCCACTTTTTTGATAGATTCCCCTTTATGACCAATTAAAATGGCTCTTTGGGTTACTCTTTCCACGTAGATTTCTGCTGAAATTCTAATAATATTCTCTTCTTCTTTAAATGCCGCAATCGACACTTCGCACGAGTAGGGAACTTCCTTTTTGTAATTCAAAAATATTTTCTCTCTGATGATTTCCGAAGCAAAAAAACGTTCGGGTTTGTCGGTCAATTCTTCTTTATCGAAATAGGGTGGATGGTCGGGTAAATGTTCCACGATTGAATCAAAAATTGACCCAGTGTTTTGTTCTTTCAATGCCGAGATTGGAATAATCGCTTGTGTGGGGAAGCGTTCACGCCAATGAGCAATTTTCTCGGCAATTTGTTCTTCAGTGGCTAAATCTATTTTATTAATCAATAATAAAACGGGTATATGGTCAATCCGAGCAAGTTTGTCGATAACATCATCTTCATCGTATTTTTCAAAAATATCCGTTACAAAAAGAATCACATCGGCATCTTCCAAAGAACTATGCACAAAAGTCATCATTGATTTATGTAACTCATATTTGGGCAGAATAATTCCAGGGGTATCCGAGTAAACTAACTGAAAATCAGTACCCTTATGATTTCCATTCAGAATCCCCATGATGCGGTGGCGAGTGGTTTGCGCCTTCGAGGTAATAATACTGAGGCGTTCACCCACCAAGACATTCATCAACGTTGATTTACCCACGTTGGGTTTGCCTACGATGCTTACAAAGCCAGCTTTATGATTGATTTGTTCCATTTTGATAAGGGTAATGATAAAGCAAAAAAGCGTAACTACTTTTTTATAAGTAAGTTACGCTTTTATTTAGTAGCAGGAACAGGACTCGAACCTGTGACCTTTGGGTTATGAGCCCAACGAGCTACCTACTGCTCCATCCTGCGGTGTTGTTTCCATTTGATTGGACTGCAAAGGTACGGAAGTTTTTTAGATATACAAGCCGTTGATTGAAAAAAAAGTATTTATTTTTAAAATTACTGAATATTGGGGTTAATATCTTCGGCCTCGCCTATTTCAATTAAACGGTCGAGGGTGATTTTGCAGAGGTTGAACCATGATTTCAGTTTTTCAATATCCAATTCTTTTCCTAATCTTTCAAGCGTTATCTAATTGTTCATAATTGGAGGGGTATGATATAAAGAAAAAAACCTTGTATTTTCTCTTACAAAAACTTTAACATCAGTATTTTGCAGAATACTGAATTACTTTTCTTGTAAAAGATTTGAGTCCAAAAAGCTCCTAAAACTTTTTAAATGCTTTGAACTACAATGAATAACACCATCAAATTCAGCATTACCAGTTTCCGTTTTTTTAATACTAAATAGGTCATTTATGTAATTCCGTTTTTTTTCAGAGCTAATCTCAAAGGTAATCCCGTTTGTTGAAACAAAGGGACAACGAAGACGACAATAAGTTAAGTGAGAGACATACCACTGTGAACGGTATAAGTATCTAAAATAATCCTTGTTTTTCGATAATTGAGAATAACCTTATCCGAATCCCAAAATCCTCCGTCAATAAACTCTCCACCAATTTCTAAGGCTAATTGTTTCCATTTTTCCTTAGTATCAGACTCAAATATATTTGATAGAACACTCATACTTCGACAAATTACAATTAACTAATCCTGCGATTTCAAACTCATCATCAATTCCTTCGCTTTCTTTACATTCGGATTAATTTTGTCGCTTTCTACTAAACCGTCACGCAATCGTACGATTCGGTGGGCGTATTGGGCGATGTCGTCTTCGTGCGTAACCATGACGATAGTGTTGCCTTTTGAATATAATTGGTCGAACAAATCCATGATTTCGTAGGAAGTCTTGGTGTCTAAGTTTCCCGTGGGTTCATCGGCTAATAAAATGGATGGGTCGTTTACCAAGGCACGGGCAATGGCAACACGTTGTCGTTGTCCACCCGAAAGTTCGTTTGGTTTGTGATGAGCTCTGTTTTCGAGTCCTACACCTTTGAGGGTGAGCATCGCTTTTTCGATTCTGTCGGCTTTATTATAGCCCGCATATATCAAGGGTAATGCCACATTTTCGAGCGAAGACTGCCGAGGCAAAAGGTTGAATGTTTGGAAAACAAAACCAATTTCTTTGTTACGAACTGTTGCCAATTCATTTTCAGTCATCTCACTAACGTCTTGATTATTAAGAATGTACCGTCCGGAAGTGGGCGTGTCCAAACAACCAACGATGTTCATTAACGTGGATTTTCCCGAACCCGAAGGACCCATAAAAGCCACGTATTCGCCTTTGCTGACTGAAATGGTTACGTCTTTGAGGGCTTGGATAATTTCTTCACCCATGACGTAACGTCTTGAAATGTTGGTAGTTTGTATAATTTCCATTTTTGATAATAATTTAGAACAAACTTACCAATTTACTGAAAACCAGCACCCGCCTTTTCGATGGATTGTAGTTTGGCTTGATAGGTCGGTAGAAAACGCTGATAATCGGTTGGGGATAATTTTTGAAGCATCGCCAAAGCATCAATTGCATAATCTTTCATCCCAATATTTAGGGCTTGAAGAATAAATAATTCATACAATTTTGGTGAATCTTTTCGCCAAGCGATTGCTTTTGAAATGGCATCGTAAGCTTTTGCGGGTTGTTTGTTTTTATTGAATATTTCAACGGCTTTGGCCACTACATTTTCATTTAAAGGATGTTGCTTTAATCCTTGTCCCGTGGGGTCTTTGATATCGCTAATAAAGATGGTTTCTGCTTTCTCTTTTTTCAATAAGGTATTCAATAAAAAGGCGTAATATTTTCCTTTTTTATCGGTAGAATCTCCTAACGACCAAGCTTGAAAATTCTGAAAAGCAATGAGTTTATCGCCCTGATAATAGTCTTGAAGGGCATTGGCAAAAAGTAAATCTTCAGATAATGATTCGTTATCTTCCGATTCGGCTAATCGTCTCAAAGGTAAGGTTTTACCATTCGATTTTTGGTGGATAGATTGGTTATAAATCCAAGCGAAATCTGAAGCATTTAAGATTGAATCTGGCGAGAAGATTCCACCCCAATTTTTCCCTGGGAGTGAGGCCTTTTTGGCCACATTTTTTAGCGCTAACTTATTGGCCTGAAATGAATTATACTTGATATCTTCTGTCGTACTTAACACTTCATCAATGCCTTTTTTTTTCAGATTATTTGCCCAAAAAGCGAATAAATTGCTGGCTGGTACTTCTGGTTTTTTAGCATTTTTGGTTGCCAATTCGTAATAAATTAAGGTTGAATCTGGCAATTTTGATTTGTTGTATAAATAAGCAAGATTATTCTGTAATTCACCCGATTTTGGAAATTTTTGCACCCCTTCTTTTAAGACAAAAATGGCATTAAAAAATTGGTCACCATCCGAAAGCGAACGGCTAAGCCCTTCATAATCAAAGGGTGATGGGTTTTTGGTGGTTGCTTTTCTAAAATATACACCCGCCGTTTCGTTGTCGCCTTGGGTGATGGAAAGTGAGGCTAAAGCATAATTGGTTTTATGATTTCGAGGTTCGTAAGACAGCGCAATTTTGTACTCAATTTCAGCAAATTTATAGTCTTTTGCAGTCGTGTAATAATCGCCCAAAGCATTATAACTGGCGGCTGAAAATTGTTTTGTCGGAAAGAAATCGATGAATAATAGCAAGCCTCCAATCATGATTAATGCCATGATTCTGAACATCCAAATTGGGAAACGAAATGGCTTGAAAACGACTTTATAAACCTCTAATCCATCACGGAAAAGGCTTGAAAAATTTAAAATTATATACACCAAAAACATAATGCCCATGGCCAAATGCGAATAAGTTACGGCATCTTCAAAAACCTCAACCATTGGGTCGTTGCCTGTGGCGAAGGCGAGTCCGCAAGTAGCAAGTGTGATGATGCTCAAACCCACGTAAATAAACGCCCCCGATTCCTCAAAATTCATAATTTCAACGTACAAATTTCTACGACTTCTAAATCCCCAAATGCCTAAAGTTATTGAGATAATTAACAATAAAAAAGGACTTAAATAAATCATGTTCCAATCAATTGTTTTATTGTTGTACAAGAAAATTAATAGCACATTTGCTAAATATATCGTACTGATAATCAAGAAGTTGAGTAATTGTTTTGTGCCTTTTGAGGAAGTGGTGATAATTAAAAAACCATTGATTATTTCATAGGAAATCAAGAAAATAAAACCGATTGAAAGAAGCATCGCTCCCGAAGTTCGATAACTTGAAAGTAGTAAAAATGGGGTATTTATTTTGGAAAAATGATGAATTAATATTCCTACTATAACTGTAATAAAAAAGAAGGTAAAAAAACGTTTGAGAATGTCAATATCTGGGCGAAAAGCGTGGAAGAAATAGCTCGTTCCGATGTATAAAATGATGGCTGCGATGTTGATATAATTATCGGAAAGGTTAAACACTAAACCCACATTGAAGGTAACAATCAATAGAATTACCGACCCTATAAATATCAAATACCAAAAGCGTACAAGCGCCGAAAGAGCGGATAAAATTAGGATAAATCCGGTCATAAAAAGCCCCAAAAACAGATAATTCCCGAGCGCATTGACAGCCATCGGAGAGGCAACAAATTGTTCAGTAATGATGAAAGTTTTGGAAGGAATACTGAGCGTTTCATGGCCCACTTTAAATTGGTCGAGAACAATAGGAACTTCGCCCAATTCACTGAGAACATCCCAATGAATTACGTTTTCTAATCCTTTGAAATAGGCTAATCCAAAGATTATCAGAGAGATAAAAAGAGTAAGTATTGAAAATAAATAAAGAAATTTCGTGGGTTTTTGGAAATTGTTCCAGAATTGCAATGGTGAATTATTTTTAGTCATTAGTTGCGTAATATGTTTCGTTTCTAAAATTACGCTGATTTTGTTGATTTAGTATATTTTTTCATGAGCGTTGCTCAATAATTGCGGTAGTCAATCGACTCACACAAACCAAATCTCCCGCTTCATTCGTAATTTTTATGTCCCAAATGTGCATCGTTCTGCCCACCTTCAAGGCCGTACATTTTGCATAAACATAGCCTTCTCGGGCTGATTTTAAATGATTTGCATTGATTTCCACGCCAACTGCTGCTTGTTTTTCTGGATTTTCTAAGGATAACCACGAGGCAATGCTTCCCAAAGATTCCGCCAAAGCCACCGATGCTCCACCGTGCAGAAGTCCCATTGGTTGCTTGGTGCGATGGTCAACTGGCATTTTCGCACAGATATATTCGGGTGTAACTTCGGTAAATTCTATCCCCAAATGTTCGACCATATTACCAATACTCATACTATTTAATTTTTCAAGCGATATTGAAGTATTTATCATATTATTGTAATTATGTGACTGATTCTTAACCGTTAAATAAAAAAGCGAGAATGTTTGTTAAAAGCATCTTTCTCAAAGCTAAATTCTGATTAAAATGCCGTACTTTTGCGGATATTTTGCAATTAATTGATAATCAATGTCTGAACAACGTCCACAAAACCCAACCACAAAAACAGTTTATTTGATACGCCACGGAGAAACTGCCTTCAACCGTCAAGGTGTAGTGCAAGGAAGTGGCGTAGATTCTGACCTCAATGAGTTAGGACAAGCGCAAGCCGAGGCTTTTTTTCAACATTATCAACACATTCCTTTCGACAAAGTTTATACATCTGGTTTGAAAAGAACGCATCAATCGGTAAATAAATTTTTAGCGAAGAATCTTCCTTGGGAACAACACATAGGTCTGAACGAAATTAGTTGGGGCGTGCGTGAAGGAAAAATTCCCAACAATCGAGATAATGAATATTATAAAGTGTTGATTGACAGTTGGATAGCCGGCGAAACTGATATGCCATCGGAAGGAGGCGAAAGTCCTGCTGATGTAATTGCCCGTCAAAAACCCGTCATTGACTTAATCCTTAGTCGCCCCGAAGAAGAAACTATATTGATTGCCATGCACGGACGAGCCATCCGTATTCTCCTCACTTTGCTCCTCGAACGCCCATTGAATGAAATGGATACTTTCGACCACGCTAATTTGTGTTTGTATAAACTTATTTATGAGTATGAAACTCAAAAATTTAGTGTTGAAATAGCCTGTGATATTACGCATTTAGCGGGAGTTTCTGAATAATTTGTTTGCCAAAGCCTTTCAAAATCGTCCGTTTATCCACACAACTTTCCGTTTACTTAATTTTTCCCACGTTTCCCATCGGATTGCGTTAAATTGTTGTTGTGTAAGAGAAACAGAACAGATATTTTATGTCAAGAATTAAATTATATTGGATACTACAAATCTTTGGTTGGTCGGCTTGGCTTGCTAACGAAGTAGTGTTGTACATCAATACCTACAATTTGTCTTTTGAATGGTTTACTTCTGCGGTTTTAAATATTTTTATCGCCATTGTTTTAACCCATAATTTTAGAAAAGTAATTAAAAAATACGATTGGATAGAAATTTCGATTGAAAGAGTAATTCCTCGTATTTTATTGGCGGTTAGTGCCATGTCAATTTTTATGGCATTGTTTAACATTCCGATTGATACCTATATTTTAAGGGAGCATGAAAAAGCTGATTTTTGGTCTTTTTTCTTCATTCTTCAGTATATTTTCTATTGGGCAAAACCTTTAACAATCTGGACACTTTTCTACTACGCTTCTCATTATTTTGAAAGAAAATCGGAAGTTGAAGTGGATAAAATTCGCTTGGAATCGTCGGTAAAAGAGACAGAATCGAAGGTTTTGAGAGCCCAAATGAATCCGCACTTTATGTTTAATGCCCTTAATAGTATTCGGGCATTAATCCTTGAAGACCCCGACAAAGCCCAAAAAGCAGTTACGCAATTATCCAATATCTTACGGAGTTCTTTATTAGCAGATAGACGCAGAACGGTTTCGCTTTCGGAAGAAATGAGAACGGTAGACGATTATTTAGCCCTTGAAAAAATCCGTTACGAAGAACGTTTGCAGATTCGTAAAAATATTTATCCCGAAACTTTAACCGTCCAAGTTCCGCCGATGTTGTTGCAAACTTTGGTTGAAAATGCGATTAAACACGGGGTTTCAAAACCCGTAAAAGGGGGCTTTGTGAGCATAGAATCGAAGGTTGCAGGTAAAAATTTATTGATTATTATCAGTAATACTGGCACGTTGGAAACGACTGATTCGGGTGGATTTGGCTTAGAAAATACCGCTCACCGATTGGAATTATTGTTTGGGCCAGAATCGAAATTTAGAATTTTTCAGGCTTCAAAAGAGGTAGTAACCGCTGAGATTATTATTCCAATACCACAAATTGAACCAGAGAAAGATAGCCCTTTAACGAAGATAACTAACCTGGTGAAAGCGGGGTATTAGTTATTGAGACTGGTTATTAGGGATTAGGTTTTTAGACATGCTAACCCCGATTTGAAATCGGGGTTAGCAACAGTTAGCAACACAAACAACGAAATTACCAATAAACAAAAAATATGAAAGCTCTAATCGTAGATGATGAACGTTTAGCAAGAAATGAACTGAAACGCTTGCTCGAAAATTTTCCCAAAATTAATATTGTGGGCGAAGCCGCCAATGCTGATGAAGCAGTAATTTTGATTGATCAGTTGCATCCTGACCTCCTTTTTCTGGATATTCAAATGCCAGGGAAAACGGGTTTCGACCTCCTGACCGACCTCGAAGGCTACGTTCCAGAAGTCATTTTTACGACTGCCTACGATGAATATGCGATTAAAGCTTTTGAATTTAATGCGCTGGATTATCTACTGAAACCCATCGAATTACACCGACTTTCGGAAGCCGTTCAGAAGGTTGAGGAGGAATTTGACCGCCAAAAACAACTCACCGAAACCAATAAAGAAAACACCACAATTCTTTCTGAAAATGATCAAGTTTTTGTGAAAGATGGTGAAAAATGTTGGTTCGTAAGATTAGGAAATGTGCGTCTATTTGAATCTATGGGCAATTATGTTCGTTTGTATTTCGACGACCAAAAACCATTGGTTCTCAAATCTTTGAATGCTTTAGAAGATAGATTGGATTCAAAAATATTCTTTCGTGCCAACCGTAAGCACATCATTAATTTGAAATATATTCAGAAAATTGAGCCGTGGTTTTCGGGAGGATTGCAAGTAACCTTAAAAGAAAGTGGCGATAAAATTGAGATTTCACGCCGCCAAGCCATTCGATTTAAAGAATTGTTGAGTTTATAGAAAAAATAAATGTAAAAAGGGCTTTAACGATGGTTGAAGCCCTTTTTATGTAAAAACTAAAACAACATCAGAAATAGTACTTAATTTTACATAAAAATAAGATTTTATACATGAAAAAAATAATCAGTTTATTGATATTTTGTGCTTTATTAAGTGCTTGTAACGAAGAAGTAAAAGAAAATCAAACAAATAAATATTTTGATTTAAAGGGTTTGATAGAACGTCAAATTAAAACCCTAAATAAGCAAAAACCAGTTGTTCAAAAAACAATTTTAATGTCAGAAAATTCTGAAAACCAAGTAGTTAAAACCATTGATTGGGCGAAGGAATTAGAATTATTCATCCAAGCAGATTTGAATAAACCAGCTTTTATTCAAAGTTATCAAGTGGATAGTTCATCAACGAGCGTAAAATATACCTTGAAAGAAACGGAAAATTTGCCCGTTAAATATTTGAATATCACCAAAGTAGGAGCGGATAGAATCAATATTGAGGCTTTAGTGAATAACGAAAACTATTTATACGAAACCGAAAGGCACTTAACGTTATCTTTGAAAAATAATCAAGTAACTCATTATCAGATAGGTGGATTTCAGAAAATTGTTTTTGGAGACAAGAAAAATTTTAAAATTAATGGCGTAATCAAACGATGATTTTGAAATTTTCAAAGAAAATATTTTTCCTGTTTATGTTGTTGACTATCAGTCTATATGCTTTCGCTTATATGGTTGATACAGGCTTGCGAAAATCCCGCAATGCGTATTTTGCTTCTTGGAATGATTTGTATAATTCCAAGATTAGTGCCGACCTGCTAATTATGGGGTCTTCACGGGCAGAATTCCATATTTCTCCTAAAATATTAGATTCATTACTGGTTTTAAATTCCTACAATTTAGGGCTTTCTGCATGGCATTTTGATATGCAATACGCCCGTTTTAGGATGTATTTACAGCACAATCGGAAGCCAAAATATATTATCCATAATGTTGATGTTTATGGTTTTTCAAAACGAGCAGATGTAGCAGATTATCCTCAGTTTTTGCCCTATATTCAAGATACCATTCTTCAAAATGTTACGCATCATCATAAAGGTGAATTTGATATTTACCAACAAAATATTCCCTTATTTAAGTATAAAAACCAACAAAAATTAGCTTTTGAAGGCTTTTTTTGTTTTATGGGCTTTTCAAATTTGTACGATACTACTTCAAAATATAAAGGATATCGAGGCAATGATTATGCTTGGAATAAAGACTTTGAAAGTTTTAAAAAACGTTTTCCCAAAGGAGCGAAATATAGATTTGATAAGGAAGTAAAACGTCAATTTGAGGAATATTTAGCTTTTTGTCAACGGGAGAAAATTAAAGTTATTTTGGTGTACGCTCCTGAATATTACGAAGTTCAGCCATATTATAAAAACAAAAGTGAATTAATTAATTTATGTCAAGAATCTGTTAAAAAATATAAGTGCCATTTTTTAGATTATTCCAATAATCCACTTTGTTATAATCGCACTAATTTTTATAATTCTCAACATTTGAACCGAAAAGGAGCAGAATTATTTTCTTTGGATTTAGGAAAAAAAGTAAAAACTTTATTCTGAAGACCATTTCCATTCAGTAAATTTAACTTTTTGATGAGCTTACAAGATTGGCTTTTACGTCAATCTATCGTACTTTTGTCTTTTATTACCCATAAAACTATTTCATGAATATATTAGGGATTTCAGCATTTTATCACGATTCGGCGGCAACCATTACACAAAATGGAGAAATTATTGCTGCCGCTCAAGAGGAACGCTTCACACGAATCAAACACGACCCCGCTTTTCCAACAAAAGCCATTGAATATTGCTTATTGGAATCGGGATTAACCTTAGATAAATTAGACGCAATCGTTTTTTATGACAAACCGCTCTTGAAATTTGAGCGTTTGTTGGAAACTTATTACGCATTTTCACCCAGTGGACTTCGTTCGTTTTTAACCGCAATTCCTGTGTGGTTGAAAGAAAAAATGTTCTTGAAAAGAATGTTGTACGAAGAACTCTTCAAAATCGGTGAATTCGATAAGAAAAAAGTAAGATTACTCTTTCCCGAACATCACCTCTCACACGCCGCCAGTGCTTATTATCCTTCTCCTTTTGAAGAATCAGCCGTGCTTACCATCGATGGTGTTGGCGAGTGGGCAACTGCCTCAATTTGTCACGGCAAAGGAAAAGATATGACCATTTTGAAGGAATTGCAGTTTCCACATTCATTAGGTTTATTGTATTCTGCTATTACTTATTTTGCGGGATTCAAGGTGAATTCGGGAGAATATAAACTGATGGGACTTGCCCCTTATGGCGACCCAAGTTCAGAAAGAACACTTCGTTATGCGGATATTATTCGTACCAAACTCATTGATATTCAACCTGATGGCTCAATTTGGTTGAACCAAGATTACTTTGATTACGCTACGGGTTTACGAATGGTGAAAGATAAAAAATGGGAAGAACTTTTCGGTTTTGCCCGTCGTGAATCTGAAACAAATTTGCAACCTGAGCACTGTGATTTTGCCTTGGCGGCTCAAATCGTTACCGAAGAAATCGTTATCTTGATGGCAAAAGAAGCCAAACGTTTAACGGGTTCCGATAACATTTGTTTGGCGGGTGGTGTAGCCCTCAACTGTGTGGCAAATGGAAAATTACAAAACGCCAAGATTTTCAAAAACGTTTATATTCAACCAGCCGCAGGAGATGCTGGTGGCGCTTTGGGTGCTGCTTTAGTGGGTGAATATATTTACTTCGGACAAGAACGAAAGGTTGATCCCAATGCCATAGATTCAATGAAAGGCTCGTATTTAGGGCCAGAATTTTCAGATGTAGATACCCGTTTGATGTCGAAAAGATACAATGCAGTTTATACCCATTACGAAAATTTTGAGCAATTAGCCGCAAAAACCGCTACTGCTTTGGCAGACGGAAATGTGGTAGGTTGGTTTCAAGGACGTATGGAATTTGGCCCTCGGGCTTTGGGCGGACGTAGCATTTTGGGAGATGCTCGTAACGAAGAAATGCAGAAGAAGTTGAATCTCAAAATCAAATATCGGGAAGGATTTCGTCCTTTTGCGCCTTCAGTTTTAGCGGAAGATGCAACGGAATATTTTGAGTTGGAAGGCAAATCACCGTATATGTTGTTGGTTCATAACGTTCAAGAAAAACGTAGAAAACAATTGCCAGATAATTACCGTTCCTTGCCTTTGATGGAGAAATTATACTACCTCCGTTCGGATTTGCCTTCTATTACACACATCGACTTTTCGGCTCGTATTCAAACGGTTCATAAAGAAACAAATCCAAGATATTGGACTTTAATTGACCAGTTTAAGCAACAAACGGGTTATGGTTTGGTCGTAAATACCAGTTTCAACGTGCGTGGCGAGCCCATCGTATGCACACCCGAAGATGCTTATAAGTGTCTTATGCGTACGGAAATGGACTTTTTGGTCATTGGTAATTTTATTTTCGATAAAAAAGACCAGCCCGAATGGACAGAAAAAGACGATTGGAAAGAAGAGTTTAAATTAGATTAAAAATGAATATGTTTCGCATCATTTTTTGGTTATTATTCTTGTGCGTTCTTGGTTTTACAGGATTGCTAACACTTGATTTTTTGAAAGGTGATAGTAATGGAATAGTGGCAGGAATTAATTTTATACCGCTTGCCAAATATTCGTTTTATCTATTTTTGGCTTATTCTTTTTGGTATGCTTTCAAACATAAAATTGGTTGGTTGCAAAATATATTGATGCCAAGTTTGATGCTCGTTTTGACCATCCTATTCTTGGAATGGATCTGTGGCGTGATGTTGAAAAGTCAAGCTCATAATGCACCCAAAATTGAAGGCCCTACGCATTCGATGATGTTTGACAAGGATTTAGGTTATAAACCAAAGCCCGATACTTCTCATACAGGAACCCGTACTAAAGATGGAAAAATTATTTATAGCATCAAGTATTCGACGGATGCCAATAGCCTGAGGGTTACGCCTTTAGATACTTCAAGAACTCGAACAAAATATGCACAATTTTATGGCTGTTCGATGACTTTTGGAGAAGGAGTTCAAAGTAATGAGACGATGCCTTACTATTTTGGGAAATATGACAGCAATTTCAGACCCTATAATTTTGCGTACAGCGGCTATGGACCACACCAAATGTTGGCACGTTTAGAAATTAAAAATGTTAAGAAAATCGTTAAGGAAAATACGGGCGTTGGGTTTTATATTTACATCAACGACCACGTGAATCGAGTGCTTGGTACGATGACAAATTATAGTTACAATGGCGGTCAGGCTCCTTATTTTCATGAGGTAAATAATCAATTGAAACACGATGGATTATTCAAAGATGGTCGGAAAGTAAGAAGTTGGATTTTTGAGCAATTATTAAAAAGTAATATTCTTAAACTATTCAAAATTGGCTATCCATTCAAAATTACTGAACAGGATTACGAACTAACTGCCGAAGTAATGGCGGAGGCTTCCAGAGATTATAAAAAGCAGTTTAAGAATGATAATTTCTATGTAATCATCTATCCAACAACGATAGATAGTTCGCTGATAATCAATCTGTTAAAACAAAAAGGAGTAAAGGTTTTAGATTATTCAAAACTATTTAATCCACTCGAAAAAGGATACGCTATTCCGTTTGATGAACATCCAACGGCATTGGCAAATGAGATTTTAATTCAACAATTAGTAAAAGATATTAACTGAATTTGAAAATTTAAAAATGAGGTAATTTGAAAATAAAAGAGAAAAACTCTACCTTCAAATTAACCAATTATCAAATCTTCAAATTATCAAATTAACATAATCATGGACTTTCTAACAGACCTTTTTAATTTTTTGAAAGAGCGTAAAAAATGGTGGCTCTTACCCGTAATTTTTGTGTTATTATTAATTGGTATCCTCATCGTTATCGGTGGAGGTTCGGCCATTGCTCCATTTATTTATACATTATTTTAGCTTTAAGTTATGAGTATTTAGCTTTGAGAAAATACTCTTAGCTCATTACTCGCAACTCACGGCTCATATCAAACGATGAAAAGAGAAAAAACGATTGAAACCATGCTCGTCATTACGGTGGGAATGTTGGTATTATATTTTGTGTTTAGACAAAAAACTTGGGGGAATTATTTCCTAACAGCCTCCTTGATTATGGGATTGATTGGCGTATTTTCCAATTTTTTGAGCGAACAAGTTGCATGGGTTTGGGGAAAAATTGCGCATATTTTAGGTACTTTTAATTCTTACGTATTGTTGTCGGTTGTATTTTTTATATTTCTAACGCCTGTGGCTTTTTTATATAAATTGACTCGTAAAGATACTTTGAAGTTGAAAGCTCAGAAAAACGGTACCGTTTACGAAGAACGTAATCATTTATACGTGGCAAAAGACTTAGAGAATGTCTGGTAAATCACAGGTTTTAGAGATTAGCGGTTAGGTTTTAGACTCATGAATGCTAAGGTTGCTAACATCTAATACCAAACGCCTAATACCTAAATTACAATGATAAAAATTTTAATACCTCTTTATAATGACTGGGACGCACTTGAACTACTTTTGCTTGAAATCAAAAAGGGCGTTTCGGTCGAATTATTCTCTAAACTTTCCTTTGTCATTGTTGATGATTGTTCATCAATTCCTTGTGATATTCAACGATTTTCTGGATATAATTTATCAATAATTAGACTTTGGCGTAATGTGAGTCACCAAAAAGCAATTGCTTTAGGGCTTTCTTATTTAACGCAAGAAGCTGATTTTGAGAAAGTTATCGTAATGGATTCTGATGGTGAAGATAAACCTTCGGATATTCAAGCACTTTATGAAGCTTCTCTTCAACAACCCGATAAAATCATTTTTGCCCAACGTGCCAAACGTAGCGAAGGATTAGTTTTTAGAATTGGATATTCCATCTACAAATTACTTTTTGGGTTATTGACGGGCAAAGTAATCGAATTTGGCAATTTTAGTATTTTACCTTTCCGCCAAGCCAAAAAAATAGCCTACGTTTCTGAAATTTGGAATCATTTTCCAGGAGGAATTATTCGGTCGAAACTGCCTTATTCATCCATTCCAATTGAGCGTGGCGTACGATTAGCGGGTAAATCAAAAATGAACTTTGTATCCTTGATTTTGCATGGTTTAAGTGCTGTTTCGGTGCATCTTGATACGGTTGCCGTGAGAATTTTGATTGGCTCTTTATTGATGACTGCCGTTGCTGGAGTAGGCGCTATTATTGTGATGATTATCAAGCTATTATCTCCCGAAAATGCATCGCCAGGTTGGGCCACAACCCTTGTTACCGCCTCCATCATCATCATTTTACAAGCCCTTTTAAGTTCGTTATTTCTTATCTTTACGGTCTTGAATTATCGTACTCAAAAGCATTTTATACCTGCAAAAGAATATTCTGATTTTATTGAAAAAGTAGAAACTATATGAAACTAAGCGTTGTAATTCCTGCCTATAACGAAGAAGAATCGCTTCCCGAAACGTTACGTTCATTGTACGAAACACTGGTCAAAAATCAAATTGACCATGAAATTTGTGTGACCAACGATAACTCAAAAGACAATACCGAACAGGTCTTGAAGGATTTGCAGAAAGAAATTCCGACCTTAGTTTATTTTACCAATAATGGTCCAAATGGATTTGGATACGCTATCAGGTACGGATTAGAGCGTTTTACAGGTGATTGTGTGGCAGTAATGATGGCCGATATGTCGGATTCACCCGAGGATTTAGTGAAGTATTATAGAACGATGCTTGAATACGATGTTGATGCTGTTTTTGGCAGTAGATTCATTAAAGGCGGGGCAGTTTATGATTATCCCAAAGTGAAATTATTCATTAACAGAGTGTCTAATTTTGTGGTAAAAATACTGACCGGTATCAAAACAAACGATACGACTAATGCCTTTAAATTGTATAAAAGAGAAACCATCGAAGGCATAAAGCCTTTCATGTCGGCACACTTTAACTTGACCGTTGAATTGCCTTTAAAAGCGTTCGTGCGGGGATATTCTTATACGGTTGTACCCAATACTTGGCAAAACAGAAAGTATGGAAAATCAAATTTGAAGATAAAGGAAATGGGAAGCCGTTACTTGTTTATTTTGTTGTATTGCCTGATTGAAAAATCGTTTTCGAGAGGGGATTACATGAAGAAATAGATTTATAGAACAATATTTCTCGCACTATGATAAACTGCAAGGATTTCAATTCTAAATTCAGATTTAATTTCATAGAAAATTCGATAATTTCCTTCAATAATTTCTCTTAATGAGTCATCATAACCTGCTTCTGGAATCATTCTTCCAGAACGTGGATATTCCATCAATTTTTTCTCAATTTTAAAAAAATTATCTACCAGAATTTGAGCATAGAATACTGAATCTTGTGAAATGTATTCAGCTATTTCATTGATATTTAATAAAGATGTTTCAGTCCAAACTATCTCAACCATTTCGCTAATTTTTGTTTTGCTTGTGTAGTAGTGTAAACTTTACCTTCTTGAACATTTTTTCTTCCCTGTTCAATTTTTTGTAAGATTATAAGTTTTTCCATCAATTCATCAATGCCAAATTCTTCAGGCATAGTTTGTAAAGTAGATGTTAATTGATATTTTGTCATGGCGATTTATTTTTTGTAAAAATAAGCATTTTTATCACATAAACAAATGCCGTAATTCAGAAATTTGGAAGAATGCAAATGTTAAAACTACGCCCCAAAATACAGCAAAAACGAGCATTGAAAATAGAATTTTAGGAATGGGAACTTTGAATGAAAGTGCTAACAAAGTTCCTCCGATTGGTGTAAAGAGTAAGGGCGTAAAACACGCAATACCCCAAACACCCAATCTAAGCCAGATTTTAACGGCAAATCTACTTCTTTTTGAAAATAATTTTGGTTCTGTTTTGCGATATTTCTTAATTAAAATTCTCGCTTCTAAACCCAATAGGCATACTAATCCTACCATAGTCATCATCCCAATAATTGAGCATAAGGCGGTTTCAATCCACGTTAAATCGAGGATAATACCTGCGATTGGACCATTAAAAAATTTAAGAGCAGTTAAAGCAATTACTGTAAAATATTTACCGAATGGCATGATTTTGGGGTTGTGGTAGCTAAATAATTATTATCTTGCGGAGGTATTAGTCGCAGGGGTATCAGCCCATACTTTTCTTAAAATTATGTTAAAAAAACTACTTTTCCTCACTTTATATATTTGTATTTCAATAATTTACTGCTCCCAAGCTCAAAGTACATTTGCTCCTTTGAATGAAGATTATTATCATCTTATTGACCGCTATGAAATAAAACGTGGAAAGTTCTCAGAAGGTTTCCATACCACTGTTAAGCCTTATACTCGCAGAGGCATTATTCAGTTGGTAGATAGCGTCTGGAAGGATTATTCAATTGATTTATCCAATCGGGATAAATTTAATCTTGCCTATTTACAAAATGATAGCTGGGAGTGGGCAAAACCCGATTCCATTGGCAAGAGTCGAAAACCAATTTGGAATACTTTTTATGCCAGAAAAGCAGATGCTTATTCAAGTGCTCACGAGGATTTAGACATTCATATAAATCCGGTAATAAATTTTGAAATTGGTTCTTTTGAAGGAAGCGATGGCAAACGCAACGTTTCGCTCAATACGAGAGGAATCGAAATCAGAGGAATGATTAACCGAAAGGTGAGCTTTTATACTTTTATAACCGATAATCAAGCTTTAATCCCTGATTACGTCAAAGATTTTACGGATAATTATAACCAAAATGAACAACGAAAGGCAGGTATTAGATTGCCAGGAATGCCAGGGGAAGGGTTGGTAAAAGAATTTAAAAATGACCCCAATAGTGCAGATTTTTTCTCGGCGAGGGCGTATATTACCTTTCAGGTTACTAAAAATATTCAGTTCCAATTTGGGCATGACAAGAATATTATTGGTAATGGTTTTCGGTCAATGATTCTGTCGGACAATGCCGCCCCTTATTTATTCTTGAAACTGAATACAACCATAGGTATATTTCAGTACCAAAATCTATTCACACAGTTGGTGTACACAGGTTTTAAACCAAACGACCAAATTTTTCCAAGAAAATATATGACTATGCACCATTTGAGTGTGAATATATCGAAGAAATTGAACATTGGTTTTACAGAAAGTGTTATTTTTCAACGAGACAGTACTACAGGAAGTGGATTCGATTTGAATTACCTTAATCCAGTAATATTTTACCGATTTGTTGAAAGTTTTCAGGGAAGTGCCGACAATACTTTTATTGGAATAGATTTTAAGTGGAATTTTGCCAAGAAATTCTCGTTCTACGGACAGTTTATGTTAGATGAATTTAACTCCAAAGAATTTTTTAAAAGTACGGGATTTTGGGCAAATAAATATGGCGTACAAGCAGGTTTGAAGTATATCGACGTTCTGGGAATTAATAATTTGGATTATCAAGTGGAATGGAATACGGCTCGCCCCTATACGTATAGCCATTATGATGATGCCAACTATACGCATTATAACCAAGCATTAGCACATCCATTAGGTGCAAATTTTGAAGAATGGACGCACATTGTGCGTTGGCAACCCATCAATAGATTACAACTAACAGGACGTGTAATTTACGCCAATTTTGGTGAAGATAGAATCCTTACTGAAAATTGGGGAGGTAACATTTTGAAAAGCTACGATACCAAAAGTAGGAAAGTGCTGTATAATGACCTCTACGGCAATTATACAGGACAGGGGAGGAGCACAGTAACAACGATTTTAGATTTTAGGGCTTCTTATCAAATCAAACACAATCTCTTCGTCGAAGCTCATTATATGCAGAGGAAGTACGATAGTGCGGTTGGTAAATTAGATTATACCAATACTGTTTCATCCTTTGGAATACGCTGGAATGTAGCGGCGAGACAAATGTTTTTTTAAGAGAAAATTACTTCTCTCCATACTCAATTGAGGCCGTTGCTGAAGTTTCGGATTCATTATGCAAACGGTCGAAAGACGTAACGTGAAAGACGTATCCACGAGCTTTTTCGGCAGTTAAATCGGTAAAAGTATTTTGTCGGCCAATATAAATTATTTTATCAATTCGTTGAAAATCGGGTTTTTCGGCTCTATCAAAACGGTAAACCGCAAAATAGGTGTTTTCATTTCCATCGCTTGCTGGTTCGCCTGGTTGCCATGTCAAAACAGGATTTCCGATGAGATTTCTGGTAATAACAACTTTCCGTGGGGCAAGAGGTGCAACATTATCTTTCCAAGGCATGGCAGGAATGAGCGCTGGACTTCGGTATAAATCTATTCGTAAAGAATCCTGAAAACCGCCATAATTTTCAGTTAAAGATTTCGAACTAAAAAATATTCCTCCGTCAATTTGCTTGAATTGTCTATCCAGTCTGATTTGAGAAGGGGCTTCTGATAAACTCCAGCCCGTTTTTATTTTATAGATACCATGACCGATGTAAAGATGTTCTCCGAAGGCATTTTCTATCCACCATTTCGATAATTCAGTATAAGAAACTTTAGGATGTTTACGGTCAAAATAAATCTGAGGAGCAATATAATCTATCCAACCCTGTTGTAGCCAGTTGCGAGTATCGGCGTAAAGATGCCCGTAAGAAGTTTGTCCAGATTGGGTTCGAGAACCTTCGGGGGTTTGTAAACTATAATTTTTCCAAACGCCAAACGGACTAATACCAAATTTGACGTAAGGCTTCGTTTTTTTGATGGCTTCACTGATTTGGAATATTAATAAATCAGTATTATTTCTTCGCCAATCTTCGATATTTGTAAAACCGTTATTGTATTTTTTGAAAGTTTCAGTGTCTTTTAAAAGCTGCCCTGTAACTTGATAAGGATAGAAATAATCATCGAAATGGATGCCGTCAACGTCATAATGTTTGACAATATCCATTACCACATTGGTGATATAATCTCGCACTTCTGGAATGCCAAAATTAAGCAATTTCTGGCCGTCATAAGTCAAAATCCATTCGGGTTTTCGGTTGCTAATGTGGTCGGGCGTAACGCTGGTAGCTCTTCTAAAAGTGGCTCGATTGAGGTTCAGCCAAGCGTGAAATTCTAAATTACGGTCGTGTGATTCCGTAATCATAAAACTCAAAGGGTCATAAAACGGATTAGGGAATTTGCCTTGTACACCCGTCAAAAACTCAGACCATGGTTCAACACTTCGGGCATAATACGAATCACAAGCATCTCGGACTTGTACCATCACGGCATTCAGATTTGATTGCTTATGTTCGTCCAAAATTCGAATAAAATCTTTCTTTTGTAAGTCAGAATTATATTGCCCTTTTTGTGGCCAATCAATGTTATCAACCGTAGCAATCCAAGCTGCCCGAAATTCATATTTAGGCGAATTACTTAACTGACGATGTTTTTGGGAGTAACAACTAAAGCAAGTAAATAAAAATATTACGTAAATCTGTATAAATTTTAAGAGCATAATCAAGTAAGGAAATACTAAGCGACTATGCAAGTTAATAATTTATTCGCTAATAATTTATTCTTCAATCGAAAACATATATCCTACGCCTTTCAAGGTTTTTATGTAATATTCGGGAATTTTTTCACGAAGTTTACGAATATGTACATCAACGGTGCGTTCGACCACATACACATCAACGCCCCAAACTTTCTCCAATAATTCATCACGATTAAAAACCTTATTGGGATGTTTTGCCAAGAAGTAAAGCAATTCAAATTCTTTTTTAGGCATCACCAAAACTTGTCCACCACTATTGACACTATAATTGGTTCGACTAATCACCAATTGACCAATTTCAATCGTCGTACTACTTTCCACCTGTTGAATATCTCTGCGTAAAATGGCTTTAATTCGACTCAATAAAGCACGGGGTTTTATAGGTTTTACAATATAATCGTCCGCTCCAACATCAAAGGCTGCTACTTCGGTATATTCCTCGGCACGGGCGGTAAGAAAAATAATGTAAGTATCCTTAAATTCACTGGTTTGGCGTAATTGACGGGCAGTTTCGATGCCATCTTGACGGGGCATCATAACATCCAAAAGAATCAAATCGGGCTTGAAAGTTTTAGCCACCTCAATCGCTTGAATACCATCGTTTGCCGAGGCCGTTTCGTAGCCTTCTTTTTTGAGGTTATATTCCAGGAGTTCGATAATGTCTGGATCATCATCAACTAATAATATTTTCGGAATGGGTAAAGCGTTATTTGCCATAATATAAGTATGTGATTACGTTACAAAGTTACCAATGTCAATGTTACGGAATTGTTAAATATAAATGAAGGTGTGATATGATGAACAAAAAATGCCTCTGTTTATTAGGCAGAGGCATTTTTGTTAAAATTTATATCAAACTAAAACCCGTCATAATTGCAGGCTTTTCGATGCCCATCAGTTCCAAAATCGTTGGAGCGATGTCGCCTAATTTTCCGTTTTTGACTATTTTTTTATCTTTGTCAATCAAAATACAAGGTACAAGATTTAAACTGTGTTGCGTATTTGGTGAACCATCGTCATTAATCATGTAATCTGCATTTCCGTGGTCAGCTAATACAATGACGGAATAATCGCTACCAATCGCTGCTGTTACTACTTCTCCCAACGATTCATCTACTGCTTCACAGGCTTGTATAACTGCTTGAAAATCACCCGTATGACCTACCATGTCAGGATTGGCAAAGTTCAAACATACAAAATCTGCTTCTGAATTTCTAAGCGCTGGTAATAATGAGTCTCTTACATCATACACTGACATTTCTGGTTGTAAATCATAAGTGGCAACTTTTGGAGAATTTGACAATAAACGTGTTTCCCCTTCAAAAGCCTCATTTCGTCCACCCGAAAAGAAAAACGTTACGTGCGGAAATTTCTCGGTTTCAGCAATTCTGATTTGTTTTTTACCTGCATTCGCCACGATTTCGCCCAAAGTTGAAGGTAAATTACTATCATCAAAAATGACGTTCACGTTCGTGAATGATTTATTATAATTGGTCATCGTGTAATAACGAATATCCAATTTTTTCATACCATTTTCAGGAAAATCTTCTTGGGTTAATGCCTTTGTGATTTCTTGTGGTCGGTCGGTGCGATAATTGAAACAAAGCACCACATCACCTTCTTGAATATTGCCAATTGGTAAATTGTTTTTCGTTACAACAATGGGTTTGATAAACTCATCCGTAATGCCTTCTGCGTAAGATTCTTTCATCAAAGCTACTATACCTTCATCACAAACGGGCACGCCTTCGCCCTTCACCATTACGTCGTAAGCTTCCTCAATTCTCTCCCAACGATTGTCTCTGTCCATCGCATAATAACGACCCGTTACGCTGGCGATTTTTCCCGTTGAAGTTCTTAAAAATGATTGCAAATCACCAATAAATCCAGCACCAGATTTTGGGTCGCAATCACGTCCATCCGTAAAAGCGTGAATAAAAACCTTGCTTAATCCGTTATCCTTTAGCACATTACAAAGTGCTTTTACGTGACTAATATGTGCGTGTACACCACCGTCAGACACCAAACCCATTAGGTGGAATGGCTTATCATTTTCCTTGGCGTATTTAATGGCATCCACCAAAACGGGTTCATGACGAAGCATATCCGTTTCGATAGATTCATTCAAACGAACCAAAGATTGACGAACCGTTCGCCCAGCGCCCAAGTTCATGTGTCCGACCTCAGAATTTCCGAATTGACCTTCGGGCAAACCCACTTCTGGACCAAAAGTTACGAGGGTACTATGAGGATAATTCTCAATTAAAGAATCATAAAAAGGCGTTTTGGCGGCAATAATTGCCGAACGGTCTTCGTAGCCTTTTTCAGCAATTCCCCAACCATCTAAAATGACAAGTAATACTTTTTTATTCACTGTTTTTGCTTGATTAAAATATTAGAACGCAGATGACGCAGATGCCTACGGCAATGCAGATTTACGCAGTTTTTTTTCTGTACAATTTATTTATTAGGATAATTCAAAATTTTGTAATGTGGGATTAATATTCGTGTCGAATCTGCGAAAATCTGCTTGCCATTAATCAATGTGATTTCTTAAAATTCTTTTCTCCCGCCTCAATGCGAGCTTTTAAATGATTTTCTTTCGGTGGAATCGGACAGCTATATCCGCTACTGAATGCACAATAAGGATTATACGCTTTATTAAAATCTAAAATTACAACGTCTTCTTTAATATCTGTTGTTTCAAGGTCTAAATATCGCCCTCCTCCGTAAGTTTCTTTTCCGTTTGATAAATCTTTGAAAGGCACAAAAAGATAGTTTTTATATTTAGGATTTTTCATGAGCGCCAAACTTCGATAGACGTTCAGTTGCAGCTTTTTACCTTTTATCTCTAAATCCAAAATTCCATATTTGTAATATTCTTTCTGTTTTCCATCCACGGTTGGAATGGTGAATGTGTTTTTTGACTCCGTTTTCATGAAATGACACTTCACTCGAAAGGTAGAATCTGGTTCGTAAAAGTCAAAATACTGCATTTCTTCTGCCTTCACGGGACCATCCGTTTCTTTCAAAAACGCATCTTTGTATTGTTGGCGATGTTTAATAATACTTGCTTGATAGGATTGAGCGGTTGTATTGAAGGCGAAGATTATTGAGAGTAGAAAAATGGTTTTGTCCATGATAGCGTTAGAATTAACTGGTGTATGAAAAAATTAAAATAAGTTCTAAATAGTGCTTCTCCATTTAAATTTACAACTGATATTTCTCCACTAAAAAATCTAATAATCCCTCCCCACAACGACTTACAATTTGGTAAACTTCCTCAAAATCAACGGATTGTCCATAATAAGGATCTGGAACTTCAAGAATGGTTTCGTGTTGGGAAGTTTGATTATCAAACCTTCGATACAAAAAACAACGTTCTTCTACTTGATGAATTCCAGTAGCACGAGTACTGATAGATTGTATATTCTCGAGATTATAATTATCCATCGCTACCACGTAATCAAAGACTGAAAAATCTTCACCACTCAATTTTCTACATTTGTGCAAAAGTGTAAGCCCTTTTGTTTCAGCATTTTCACGGGTTCGAGGGTCAGGTAATGCGCTGATATGATATCCGTGAGTTGCGGCAGAATCGCATTGAATTTCTCTTTGTAAATTTCTCGCTTTGACGGCACGACGAAATGTTTCTTCCGCAATTGGCGAGCGACAAATATTTCCAGTACACACAAAAAGTATTTTTAGCACAGTTTTAGTTTTAGGGATTAGGGAATTAGGTAATTGAGGATTAGGTAATTAGAAATTCGTTGGCTTAACTAATCCCTAATTCTCCAAACCCTACTTTTCAAGCGGTTGATTGTTTTCATCCACAATCACAAAAATTTCTTCCTTTGGTTTTTTCATGAGATACTTTTCACGGGCAAACTTTTCTACCAATTTTTTATTTCCCATTACTTCAATCCGTTCTTTTTCGACTTCTTTTATTTTCTGAACGTAATATTTTTTCTCATCTTCCAAACGCCCCAATTCTCGGTACATTTTGATTTGCGTCCAAACATCATTGATATCGAAAAACAACATCCAAGCTAACAAACCTGCAAAAGTGAGTGTATAAAAACGATATTTGTGTAAGAGAAGGTCTTTCATTGTGATTAAATTATTTAGGACAAATATAGTGGATTTTATATTATTTTGCCATGATGAATGTAATGAAGCATCTGATATGATGAGGGAATCTATTAACTTTATAGATGATTTGTGAAATTACCATAAAGACCACCAAAATCAACCAATTAATATGTCAAAAAAAGAAATACTCCTACTTTTTGCTGCCCTTGGCTTCCTGATTATCTGGATTTTAGATCTTCGTGCAGGACTTCCTGCCGGACTTGAACCTACTTTTTGGAACAAGATTTTCTATCATTATTCATGGTTGATGTTTGCGGCGGGTTGTTTGTTTTATTTTCAATATTCAAAACAAATTCGTTTGAAAAAAGAAGAAGAATTGGGAAAAAATAAGCTCGTTGATGAAATAAAAGACGATAAAAAAGCGCAAAGAAAAGCCTTAACGAAGGGAAAGAAGTAGTTTTATTTGTATATTTGAAAGTAAGTACTGAATAGAAAGATTTTCAGATTGAATTAAAATGAAAGGTTTAGAGGGATTTTAAGAAATACAGCCAGTGATTAAGAAAGTGATTTTTTCTTTCAATGATAAAATTGCTATCTATTTGAAAGATGGTAGAATTATTATCTCCCCCCTAAGTCAATTTCTTTCAATTCAGCGACTTAGCACAATCGAACGCAAAAGAATTAATATTATTGACGACCAATTAATTATGTTTCGTGATTGTGACGAAGTATTTTATATAGAACAATTTTTGGGGCGTGAACAAGAATTTAAATATCATTTCGCCTAAACCAACATGGACTCCCAACAAGCATTAAGTATTATCATTGCCATTATTGCCTCAGCTTTTTTTTCGGGCGTAGAAATGGCTTTCGTATCCGCTAATAAACTCTACTTTGAACTCCAAGCTAAGCAAGGAGTTATCACGGGGCAGATTATCTCGAAATATCTCAAAAATCCTTCAAAATTTATCGGTACAATGCTCATCGGAAATACCTTGTCGTTGGTGGCGTATGGTATTTTTATGGAGGGGTTTTTACACCATGAAATTGAGCATTTTTTTCCAATTTTAAATGGATTGGTAGCAGGATTAATCGCTTCTTTTATTGGAACTGTGATTATTTTGATGACTTCCGAATTTACGCCTAAAAGTATATTTTTATTGAATCCAGATGGGTTTTTAGAAGTGTTGGCTATTCCAATTTTGATAATTTGTACGCTGATGTACCCGCTCGTATGGGCGATTGTTGGATTGTCTAAGTGGTTTATTAATAATATTTTACGCTTGGAATATTCCGAAGAACGTCCTGCTTTTGGACTAACTGACTTAAATAATTATCTCCAAAATCTTAATCGTAAAACTTCTATTGATGAAGAAACTGAAGTCGATACCAAAATCTTCAATAATGCCCTTGAATTTAAGCAAGTACGGGTGCGGGATTGCATGATTCCGAGAACGGATATAGTGGCCATGGATATTGAAGGGGGCATGGAAGAATTGAAGAAAACTTTTGTAGAAAGTGGTCATTCAAGAGTTTTGGTTTACAAAGAAACGATGGAAGACGTGTTGGGATATTGTCATTCATTGGCAATGTTTAAAAAACCAAAAGAAATTCAAGGGATTTTAACGGCCATTCCAATCGTACCCGAAGCCATGCCAGCAAAAGACTTACTGTTTAAATTTTCAAAAGAACATAAGTCATTGGCCTTGGTAGTTGATGAATTTGGGAGTACCGCTGGATTGGTGAGTATGGAGGATGTAATGGAGCAAATTTTTGGCGAAATTGAAGACGAATATGATGATAATGAAGACCTTACCGAAAAACGAATTGAGGACAGAACTTATTTACTTTCGGGACGTTTAGAGATTGATTATTTGAACGATAAATACGAGTGGAATCTCCCAGAAGGTGATTATGATACTTTAGGTGGCATGATTACGAATATTAATGAGGATATTCCAGAACTGAACGAAACCATTATTTATCATCCTTTCAATTTCCAAATTATTGAAATGACCGATGCGAGAATTGACTTAGTAAAGTTGACAATTGTGGGAGAAATTGAGAAGAAATCGGAGAATTACTCGATGAAATATTGAGGTTAGTTAATTCTATAAATATCAATTAAAATTAAATTTCAAGTTTTAAATTTAATCTAATTTTACCACTAAATGAAAGTGATAATTTTTACCCTAACATTGATTTTTTCTACATTTTTAAGTGCTTTTTCCCAAGATAATACATCAACCATAATCTTTAAGAAAGGCAAAATTATTGCGAACGGAAAGGTATATTCAAATGTAAATCAGGTAAAAGAATTATTCGCCAAAACAGAGGACAGAGAAATAGACATGCTTGTTCAAAAATATAGCTCTCAGAAAAAATGGAGTAATGCTTTGGGAATAGGTGGTCTTTTCCTTTTAGCAGGTGGGATGAAAGCGAATATTGACCGTAATGGAAGCACCACAATATACGAGAAGATAGCATCTTTATCAGGAGGAATATGCTTAGGATTAGGCATTTCTCTTAATAGAAAGTCTTCAAAAACATTAAATACGGCTATCGGGCTTTATAACTTTGAGCAAAAAAAGGAGATGGGTTTTGCTTCTGGATTATTTACTCCAGAAATAAGATATACGATTAACTTCTAAAACTTACAAAATAACATTCATCAAAGTCTGAATTTTCATTTCCGTTTCATGCCACTCATTCATTGGATTTGAATCTTCGGTAATGCCGCAACCTGCATATAAAGTAGCCTCATTACCCGAAACTTTCATGGTGCGGAGGTTTACGAATAGATGACTTTCTCCTTGCATATTTACTGGCCCCAAAAATCCACTGTAAAACTCTCGGTCGTGTAATTCCTGTTCGGCAATAATTCGTAACGCAGGCGCTTTTGGCATCCCACAAACAGCCGAAGTTGGGTGCAATAATTCTAACATCACCGTTCCTAATTGAGGAAAGTCAAGTGCTTGTGTATCAACCATATAATCAGTACGAAGGTGCATTAAATTACCTGCTTGTACCGTTTTTGGACCACTTTCATAATATTCTCTCAGACGAATTTTCTTGAAACATTCAATGATATAACGACTCACAAAAGCTTGCTCTTCAATTTCCTTGTGCGACCATCTAATTTCTACCGCCGACAAATTTCTGCCGTTTCCATCCATGGCAGATTGCGTTCCTGCCAGCGACATCGTTCTGAATTTACCATCTTTATCGACACTAACCAACGTTTCGGGCGTTGCACCCAACCAAAAGCATTGAAATTCAGGCAAATAAACTAAGGAAACAAAAGCATTTGGGTAAGCAATACACAACTTTTTAAAAGCTTCGATCACCTCAAAAGTATTTGGAAGCGTGATATTTTTTGTGCGGGATAAAACTACTTTTTGCACTTCACCGTTTTCAATTGATTTTATGGCATTGGAAACCATTTCGGCAAAAAGCATTTTATTATATTTCTCGAAATTCTTTTCTGAAGCATTGAAATTATCATGAATCTGTATCGATTTTTCCGTCTTTACATCTTCATCTGAATATTCTAAATATTGCTTTTCAAATACTTCTTGTTCAATGGTTGTATCGTTAACTTGCTGATTGTCAGCATCAAAGTAGTAATGTAAATCACTTTTTATAAATAAAGATTCCCCTTGAAATGGACTCATTACAAAACCCGCAGGCATTTCTTCTAAATCTACTTTCATGCGTGAAGCAGACCCTGAAAGCCCAATGATTAATTGTTTTTCATTTGTTTTTGGCAATCTCCAAAGCGCAATTGGAAAACCTTCCGACAACGCAACTTCCCAGAGGTTTTGAATCTTAGGGGATTTCGTGGTAATACTTTTTTCTAAAATATTTGACATAGAATTCTACCTTTTAATCATCAACATATTGTTTGTAAAAGGGGTTTCGTGAAATAGGTTTTTTTGTTAGAATTTCCCCAAAAACTCTTCAATACATCCATAAATATATTCCAAATCCTCTTCTGAAATACAATACGGAGGCAACAAATAAATCACATTTCCCAAGGGACGAATCAAGATTCCTTTTTCGATAAAAAACTGATACGCTACGTCTCTAATATTGTTAAAATAAGAAGTGCCTTCGTCTGTTTGAATCTCGATGGAAAGAATTGTTCCTACAATACTTATATTTGGATATTGATTGTTTTTAATCTTAAAATTACTGTGTAACTGATTGATTTTTAGTATTTTATTGATTGTTTCTTCGCTCAATAATAAATCCAAACTTGCCAATCCTGCGGTACAAGCCAATGGATTTGCGGTGAATGAATGACTGTGAAAAAGTGTTTTTTTACGGTCTTCCGAAAGGAAGGCCTCATAGATTTTTTGCGTACATGAAGTTACACCTAAGGCCATTGCTCCGCCCGTAAGTCCTTTTGAAAGACACAAAATGTCAGGTTTTGTTTCGACATAATCCGTGGCGAAAAGTTTTCCCGTTCGTCCAAATCCCGTCATGATTTCATCGGCAATGGTCAACACACCATTTGCCTGGGCCATTTTGATAAGCTCATCCAACATTTCAGGTTCGTACATCACCATTCCGCCCGCTCCTTGAATGAGTGGTTCGAAGATAAAACACGCAATTTCATCCGCATTTTTCATGAGTTCTTTCATCGTTTCCAATGATTCCGTTTCATGTCCTTTAGTGGGAACTGGCAAATAAATAGTTTCGTATAAAAACCCTTCAAATGGTGCATTAAAGGCAGATTTTGCGCCAACTGCCATGGTGCCAAAAGTATCACCATGATAGCCATTCTCGAGTGCAACTACCTTTCTTTTTTTAGTAAATCCTTGATTATGGAAAAACTGAATCGCCATTTTTAACGCCACTTCAACGGCAGTCGAACCATTATCAGAATAGAAAATTTTGGCCTGATTTTTAGGCAAAATGTTCAATAATCTTTCCGCTAATCTCACGGCGGGTTCGTGGGTAAAACCCGCAAAAATTACTTGTTCTAATTTACCGAACTGTTCCGCTACTTTTTGAGCAATGTACGGATGCGAATGTCCATGCAAATTTACCCACCAAGAGGCAATGGCATCAATGTATTTTTTGCCCGAATCGTCGTACAAATACGCACCTTCGCCACGCACGATTGGAATTGAAAAAGGGGCCGTTTCGTGTTGCGTAAACGGATGCCAAACCACTTTTGCATCACGTTCGGTGAGAGAAGAAATTTTGATAAATGAGTGGGTGTTTTCTACGGGATATTCTGTTTGGTCTTTCATTGAAAATTGTTCATAAATTGGTCTGCGTACGTTATGACCACATTTTTATTAATTATCTCCTCAAAATTTGTTCTTCCTAAGCACGCCAATTTTGTGTAATTTAAGATAAAATCTTCTGAAGAATTGTTTCGTTCTCCATTGAAAATAAGTCCTTTTATTGGAATATTGTTTAATTTTAAAATTTCTACCGAAAGCAAAGTATGGTTAATTGAACCCAAATAATTTTTAGAAATCAAAATTACGGGAATATTCAATTTTTTGATTAAATCGAGATTCGTTTCTTGATCGTTTAAAGGTACCATAATTCCTCCAGCCAATTCTACAATTAAGTGATTGTCAGTCTGGGGTAATTCAAATTGTGACAGTTCAATTTTTACCCCATCAATTGCCGCCGCAGCGTGGGGAGACATGGGTTGATTGAGGCGATAGGTTTCAGGATGAAAAATTGTTTTTGAGTTAGAAATTAGACTCTTGACCGTATCTGTATCGGTAAAATCCAAAGCCCCCGATTGAATTGGTTTCCAATAATCTGCCTGTAATGCTTCTGTTAATATACTGGAAATGAAGGTTTTACCAATTTCAGTTCCAATGCCTGCGATGATGTATTTCATATTTTATTTAAGTTGTGAGTAACAAGTTTTGAGATAAATTCCCCACGCTTTTTAATACATCAAATATCTTCAAAATTTCCTTCTCCGTATTAAATTCATGCAAACAAATTCTTAATCTTTCTTTGCCTTTTGGCACGGTTGGGGAGACGATTGGGCGAATATCTAAGCCTTCATTTTGCAGTTTTGTAGCCACTTCTCGGCATTTTTCATTACCTGAAATAATAATACATTGTATGGCCGAAGGGCTGTCAATTAGCGCTAAATCAGTGAGTTGTCTGGCCTGTTCTTTGAAAAATTGAATTAAATTATGTAATTTTTTATTTGAAAAATCAGGGGATTTTAATAATTGATATGCCTGTCGAACGCTCTGGTGGGTGTGCATAGGGGCGGCAGTTGAATAAATAAATGGACGGGCAAAATTTATTAAATAATCCCTAAGATTTCGACTTCCCAACACAATTGCACCGTGACAACCCAACGCTTTTCCAAACGTAATAACACGAGCAAAAACTTTATCTTCCAAGCCTAATTCACAAACTAATCCTTTGCCATTTTTGCCAAAAACACCGGTGGCATGGGCTTCATCTACAATGAGATTCGCTCCGTGTTTTTCGGATAAATGAACGATTGCTTCTAAATTGGCAAGGTCGCCATCCATTGAATAGACCGATTCGAGGGCGATGAATAGCTTCGATGTTTGATGTTCGCATTTCGATGGTGGTATTGGATGATTTTTAGTATTTTGGGCTAATGTTTGATTTTGTAAAACTCGAAAATTATTCTCTAAACTCTGTAATCTGGACGCTAAACTTTCAACGTCGTTATGCTTGAATTTATACCTTGTGGCATAACTCAATCTGGCACCGTCAATCATGCTGGCGTGGATGAGTTCATCGGTGAACAAAACATCATTTTTCTGAGGAATACACGATAATAAACCCACGTTTGCATCGTATCCAGAGTTAAAAATCAGTCCCGCTTCTGCGCCATGAAAATCGGCAATTTCCTGTTCTAAATCTTCCACAAATTGTGTATTTCCTGCCAATAATCTTGAACCCGTTGCTCCCGAAGGAAAACTATAAATTTCAGAATTTTCCTTTATTTTTTGGGAAAATCCCAGATAATCGTTGGAGCAAAAATCTATGCGTTTATTTGAAGTACGTAAGGAACGAAAAAGCGATTGTTGTTTTCGTTCTTCGAGAATGTTGAAAAGATGTCTTTCTATTGGTTTCACAAGTCTATTTTTGAACTACAAAATTAAGCATAAAATACAGATTCCCTTCGTTCATCGTCCGTTAAATCAAAGATGACGTATATTCGTTAAAATATTATAAATTTCACTTGACATTGAACACAAAAAAGGTATATCTTTGCACTTAATAGGTGTAGAACTATTTACTAAGATTGCCCAGATGGTTTCCGTCTGGGTAACTTTTTTTACAGGGTCTTTAGATTTTTTGAGATATAAAAAAAGAGTCGTTCCAATGTGGGAAGACTCTTTTTTGGGTTTGTAGCAAAATAATCTTTAATTCTTAGCTCCTTGTACCGCAGAACCCGATTTCTTCTGAGCTTCTTGCATTGGGTTTGGCTGTGATGGACGTTGTCCTTTGAACACTTGGAATCTTGATGGATGCTCTGGTTCCCGTGGGAAAGCGTTGTCGTCCGTGTCAATATCCGCAATTTCAAAGAATGGGTCTAATGTCCATTTGGTTACTTTTTTATCCGTTGGAATTACCTTCTTTACTTCCTTATCATTCAAACGCCAGATTTCGGCTGGAATTCTGAATACTTCATTGGTACCGTCTTCGTAATTGGCTTGCACGATAACGGGCATCGGTAAACCACCTTTATTTTTTACGTTCAAGACATAAAAATTCTTGTTGGCATCTACCAATTTCTTTTCATCTTCCGATAAACCCGCCATGTATTGGTCATACTTCTTTTTGTCTGTGTCGTTAGTAGCAAATCGGTCGTAAGAATTATAAAAATCCTTCATGTCTGGATTTTCCTCAACCACGGTTTTGGCAATATCTTTTTTGTTACGAATATTACTCATTGTCTCTCTTTTTGCAGCGGCATCTTTACGAGCAACGTTGCTTTTTTGCGCAGGATCAGCTTTATCAATTCCAAACCATTCCACATTTTCAAGTGATTGATTTACGGGCTCTACACCATAGAACCAACCTTTCCAAAACCAGTCTAAATCCACGCCCGAAGCATCTTCCATCGTGCGGAAAAAATCGGCAGGATATGGTTGTTTGAATGCCCAACGACGTGCATATTCTTTGAAAGCCGCATCAAATAATTCACGTCCCATGACAGTTTCACGCAAGATATTTAGTGCCGTTGCGGGTTTTGCGTAGGCATTTGCTCCAAAAGCCATAATGTTTTCTGAATTAGTCATAATTGGCACTTGCTGAGACGGGTCGGTCTTCATGTAAGGCACAATGTACTGAGGTTCACCACGACGAGATGGGAAATTTCTATCCCATTCTTGTTCCGCTAAATACTGGCAAAAAGTGTTCAAACCCTCGTCCATCCACGACCATTGTCTTTCGTCTGAATTGATAATCATCGGAAAGAAATTATGGCCAACTTCGTGAATAATTACGCCAATCATGCCCGCTTTTACTTGCTCTGAATACGTTCCATCGGCTTCTGGACGACCACCATTAAAGGAAATCATTGGATATTCCATCCCGCCACCCGCAACTGAGTGACAAGAATACGCCACTGGGTATGGATACGCCACGGTGTGTTTTGAATATGAGCGTAAAGTATGCGCTACCACCATCGTTGAATATTGTCCCCACAATGGATTTCCTTCTTTTGGATATAATGACATCGCCCAAACTTTTTTGCCTTCTACATCCACTTGCATGGCATCCCAAATGAATTTACGAGAACTGGCGAAGGCGAAATCACGCACATTGTCCGCTTTGTAAATCCACGTTTTTTTGCCCGTTGGTTTACTTTTTTCGGCTTTTTCAGCTTCTTCTTGCGATACTATTAACACTGGACGAGTAGCAGTTTTTGCTTTCTCCCAACGTTTTAATTGCTCTGCAGAAAGTACCGCATTCGGGTTTTGCAATTCACCCGAAGCGCCAACAACGTGGTCGTTTGGTACAGTAAGAGCCACTTTATAATTTCCGAAAGTCAAGGTAAATTCGCCTTGTCCCAAAAACTGTTTGTGTTGCCATCCGTACACGTCATTATAAACTGCCATTCTTGGAAACCAGTGCGCAATAAAATAATTTACGTTACCGTCTTTTGCAAAATATTCGTAGCCCGAACGTCCGTAATATTCTGTAATTAAATAATTCCAATCAATTGAAAATGAGGTACTTGTGCCAGATTTCAAAGGAGTTGGCAAGTCAATTCTCATCATGGTATTATTGATGGTATGCTTCATCGGATTACCCGATTTATCTTTTACTGACAAAATATTGTAGCCATATTTCTTCGGGTCAGTCAATTCTTTAAACTGCGAAAAACTTGCTTGTCCGCTGATTCCGCCCGTTTTTGTATTGTTACCGATAGCATCTTTTTGGAAAAGATTCTGGTCTAATTGCAACCACAAATAAGGCAATTCATCGGGAGAATTATTGAAATACGTAATGGTTTCTGAACCTGTGATTTTACGTTCAACATCGTCCAATTCGGCTTTGATGTCATAATCAGCCCGTTGTTGCCAATATTCTTTTCCTGGACTACCCGAAGCTGTGCGGTAAGTATTGGGCGTTGGTAAATTCTCCATCTGTTCAAAGCGTTTATTGGCATTGAATTGGTTGGCAAGAGGAGCTTGTTGGGCTAAAAGCTGCGAGCAATTAGCAATGAGGATAAATAGTAGGAATTTAATTGTGTTTTTCATTTGGGTTTGTTTGAAGTGAAATAGTTTGACTGGTGAATTGTGAGTTAGCGAATTTTGAGTGAGTATTTACATACGACTTAAAATTCTCCCAAATATCAGTATACGAATTTAATGAAAAAAATAAGCGATACCAATCATTTAGGAATCGTTATTGGGTTAGAAGCTGTTTAAGCTCTGAATCTTTGTTTTTAGTGATATTAATGGAAGAGAAAAAACAGAAGAATAGGTAGATTTTTCATGGGGTGAAGATTAATCGCTGATGATTTTGTAGCTTTAGTTTACTGAAATTACAAATTTATCCTCATTCCAAAAACAAAAATCTTTTACGTCTCGTTATTTATAAATATCAAAGATTAGGGCTTTCTAATCACCAATCATTCAATCAAAATTCACAAATAGATACAGACATGGCACACGCAAATCCAGATTTAATTAATGCCCTTCGCATTACTGCCAAAAAATTAGCGGAAGGTGGAAACTATCAGTGGGGACATATGGGCAGTTGTAATTGTGGAAATTTAGCGCAGGAATTAACCAATCTCACCAAGGCTGAAATCCACCAATTTGCCATGCAAGGTCGAGGCGATTGGCGGGAACAAGTGGAAGAATTCTGTCCTACCAGTGGATTAAATATTGATTTATTAATTGCCGATTTGCTCAATCGTGGACTAAACGTCACAGATTTGCGAGATTTGGAGTGGCTTTCTGACCAAAAGATTTTGAAAAGAATTCCTTTGGAAAGAAGAAACAAAATGCGTCACAACGTGCGTGAAGACGTGGTTTTGTACATGAATACGTGGGCAGACATGCTTGAAGAACAGTTAATTCCGTATATCAAAATTGATTTGTCGTTTCTTGAAAATCCAGATCATATCCAGAAAGAAAAAGTACAAAGTTTTTCAGTGGTAGAAGTATAGTTGAACACAACTTCTAAATATTTTCAACCCTTGCAACAGTTTCAAAACTCTTGCAAGGGTTTTATTTTGTAGCTCTATTTTTGTTTAGATCATTTCCCAAAAGCTTAGACAAGTTATCTTAGATTATCAATCATTCCATAAAGCTCTTAATCTTACTTGCCCGATTCACACCCTAAAACTTTCTTTTCACTCCTTTTTCAAGGCGATTCACGGTATAACCTATAACTTTTCAGGGCTTTTAGATGGTTATAGTGTCAAAATAATAGTGTGTAAACTTTTTGAATTTTATTAAAAATCCAACAATCAAAATTACTTAAAAGCATGAAAAATCTTCAAAAATTATTTGTCCCTCTTGCCTTAGTAACGGCATTCGTTGTATTGTTTTCTTCTTGTAAAAAAGACGATCCAGTTGTAACGCCTCCCAAAGATATTACGGTGGTGGCTACTGAAAATGGCAGTTTCAAAACCTTGGTAGCGGCACTTACAAAAGCTGATTTGGTAACAACTCTTAAAGGTACTGGACCTTTCACCGTTTTCGCTCCAAATGATGCAGCTTTCACAAAGGCGGGAATTACCAGTTTAGACCCCTTGACTAAAGCCGCATTAACGCCAATTCTTACCACCCACGTCTTGAGTGGAACGATAAAAGCTGCTGATGTGAAGAGCGGAGCGGCCAAAACGGTAAACTCAGCCAATGATATTTATCTCTCTAAGAATTCGGATGGGGTATTTATCAACGGAAATATCAAGGTGATTACTACGGATGTAACGGCTTCAAATGGCGTTATTCATGTGATTGATAATGTGATTATTCCGCCAAGTGAAAATTTAGTAACAATTGCTTCTAAAAATTCCAATTTTAGCGAATTAGTATCATTGGTATTGGCGGCTGATGCGGGCGTGGCAACTGCGTTAACTAATGCTTCGGCAAATGGACTAACAGTTTTTGCTCCAACCAATGTTGCATTTACTGAATTGTACAAAACTACTCCAAAAGCAACCTTACTTTTGCCTGCCAATAAAGCTCTATTGACAAAAATATTATTGTATCATGTAGTGCCAGGACGTGTGTTTTCAACAGACTTGCCAAATGTAGGAGCAACTGAAGTAACTTCAGCAAACGGAGCAGACAAGCTTAGTTTTGATTTGGTGGGTGGGGCAAAAGTAAAAGGAAAAACAAGCGGAAATTCTAACATTACTACTGCTAATATCTTAGCAACCAATGGAGTTATTCACGTAATTGACAAAGTATTATTACCATAAAAATGTTATAGTGGTTAGAGAATGTTTCTGTAAAACCTTGAGCAAATTGACTCAGGGTTTTTTTTAATTTACAGTTAATCACAAAGGTTTAAACAATTTATTCATAAATAGTATTTCATAATTATGAGTATTGAATAACAGACATCGAACATCGAAATCCCATGTTTTCAACCCCATACCGCTACTTTTTTATCGTATTCTTATCCGCTTATTCTTTATTGAATACATGGTCGGTGGAGATATTAGAGCATTACCCCATCAAGGTAACGTACTCAGAATTATCAGAGGTTTTTCTGCTACTGACTTTTGCAATTTGGGAAGGTAATAGGCTGTGGAACAATTATTTACAACAAAAGGACGAGCAAAATTTATGGGTACTCATTAGCAAAATGTTTGTTGGTAGTATCGTCATTACCACGGTCGTAACTTTGATAATTGGGTTATTTGCAGCGTATTTTATCATGCCTTTCAATATTCCTATGATGTTATTGCCGATGAAACTACTGATGATGTTTGCCTTCAGAATTAACCTGTTCATGAATGTCTTGAACATAATTTATTGGTATATTAGTCAATTGAAAAAAATACAATTGGAAGCCGAAAAATTCAAGAAAATAAGCACCCAAGCCCAATTGCAAGCCGTCAGAAATCAGATAAATCCCCATTTTTTGTTTAATAATCTGAGCGTCCTAACGGCTCTGATTCCCTCCGATACCAACGCTTCAATGGAGTTTGTGCGGCAGTTTTCAAAGGTATATCGATATGTGTTGAAAAGTCACGAAAAAGAGATTGTTGAACTGGATGCCGAGATGGATTTTATTGATTCTTATCTATATTTATTGAAAAAACGTTTTGGAGAAAGCTTGCAAATGACGATTGATGTGGAGGAAAGTGTACGCCAATTTTACATTATACCGATGGCGATGCAAATGTTAGTCGAAAATGCTGTGAAGCATAATATTGTCTCGAAAAATAAACCCCTGCACATTAGAATTTACTTAGAAAGCGACCAATTACTCATTGTTCAAAACAACTTACAACTCAAAAAAGTTGATGAAATAGATTCCACTCAACAAGGACTCTCGAACATCACGCAACGATACCTTTTTTTAGGATACAAAACGCTTAATATTGAGGAATCTATTGAATTTTTTACCGTGAAATTACCCATTATTAAACTTAATAAAAATATGACTACTAACCGCATCGCTCGTTTACAAAGCGACTATCCTGTTGTATGAAATTGCCATTCTCTATCCATTATAAAATCCTCTTTAAAACATGAACGTATTAATTTTAGAAGACGAAATCCTCTCTGCCCAACGAGCCAAAGCACTGTTGTACGAGCATGACCCCACAATTTCAGTAGTGGAAACCATTGATTCAGTCGAGGATGCAACCGAATGGCTTGGCAAAAATCCCGAACCCGATTTGATGCTTGTTGATATACATCTTTCGGATGGTTTGAGCTTCGATTTATTCAAGAAAATCCAAATAAAAAGCCCGATAATTTTCACCACTGCCTACGACCAATACGCTATCCAAGCCTTTAAAATGAACAGTATTGATTATCTTTTGAAGCCTTTGGACAAATCTGAATTAGGTTTTGCTTTGGGTAAATTGAAGGCACTTAACCAAGAACGAAAAAGCCTCTTGACGATTGATATTCAACGAATTATGCAATCGTTTCAAGGGTCAGAAAAGAAATTTAAAAACCGTTTTTTGGTAAAATTTGGCGATAATATTCAGTTTAAGAATACTGATGAAATTGCCTATTTTTTTGCCGATGACAAAATAACGTACTTGGTCTCCAACGAAGGCAGAAGATTCATTATTGATTACAAATTAGAGCAATTAGAAGACCTTCTTGACCCCAATTTTTTCTTCCGACTAAACCGTAAATTTATTATCAGAATAGATTCCGTTCAGAAAATAAAGTCTTTGATTAATAGTCGTCTGCAAATTTTCTTGAAGCCCAATTTTGAACAAGAAATTTACGTGAGTAAAGACAAGATGAGCGAATTTAAATCTTGGCTTGACCAATAATTTTTGGTGAATGGTACACGAATTTAGCTGCAATTTTTTAATCCGTTCTCCATTCTTTCCCGTGTACCATCCACCCTCTACCGTTCACCGAAAAATAACCATGAAACAAATTTTTACATTCATCCTCTGTATCATTATTTTTAATACCTTCGCCCAAAAACAAGATGACGATGTTCTTTATCTGAAAAATGGCTCGATTTATAGAGGAAAAATTATTGAAAAAAACGAGCAAATTATCAAATTAGAAACTTACGACCACAATGTTATTGTGGTACAAATAGCTGATATTCAAAAGATTAACCGAGAAGAATCCCTGAAAAAAACTGTCATTCAATATAAAGAAAAAGGGTACGTTCACTATACAGAATTGGGACCTTTGGCGGGGAGTAACCGTGCCTCAAATGGGGTAACGACCTCCGCTTTTTCTTTCCAAACTGTCAATGGTTATAAGTTCAATCAATATCTTTTTACGGGCTTAGGCATTGGGGCAGATTTGTACGCTGTACAAACATTCGTACCTATCGTGTTGAGTGTGAGAGGAGATTTTACGAAAGCAGGCAATAAAACTCTTTTCTATTTTGCGGAGGGTGGTTACAGTATTAATGCTACTTCCAACGATGTCGATGGCATCAAATATCAAGGCGGAAATACATTTGCGGCGGGATTAGGATTAAAGATTTTATTTAATGAGAATACAGGATTCGTCATTGGGGCGGGCTATCGTTTTCAGCGATCTGAATTAGTTGAAAAAACCAAGACAGCTATTGAAGATTTTAATAGATTGACCTTGCGAATTGGCTTTTCATTTTGATATACAATATTAGACTATAGATGAAACGGAGTTTACAGATTTACTAATCACATAGGAAATCTGAGTAAATCTGTAAACTCCGTTTCATCTGTGGTTTATCTTATCTGCGTTCTAATATTATTCGTATTTTTATGGTAAATTTTCCAAAAATCATTCCATGAAAAATACATTACTTTCCATTCTCTTGTTACTGATAATCAACCAATTATCGGCTCAAAATCTGATTCAAAAAACCTATTGCAATCCGATGGACATTAATTACCGGTACAATTTTGAGCAATTAAATGAGCAAATTTCCTATCGTTCGGGTGCTGACCCTTTGATTGTCAATCATAAACATGAATACTACCTTTTCGTAACGATTTCGGGCGGATATTGGCATTCCAAAAATCTAATTAATTGGGAATACATCACGCCAAGTATGTGGCCCATGTAAGATATGTGTGCGCCAGCGGCAATGTCGGTGCGAGATACGCTTTATCTTTTCCAATCTACTTTTGAACAACGTCCTATTTTGTTCAGTACCGAACCCGAAAAAGGGAAACTGCAATTTTATAACCGCTGGTTGCCCCGTTTGCCGCAGTACATTGGCCCTTGGGATCCTGCCCTTTTTTATGACGAAGATTTGGACAAATGGTATATGTATTGGGGTTCGTCGAATGTGTACCCACTTTTTGGGGCTGAATTAGACAAAAGCAAGAATTTAACCTATAAATCTAAATACCAAGGATTGATATATCTCGACCCTAAAAATCACGGTTGGGAACGTTTTGGGCGTGACCATCGAGACACCATCCGACCATTTACGGAAGGGGCTTGGATGACCAAACACGGTGGTAAATATTTCTTGCAATATGGCGCTCCTGGCACAGAATACAACGTTTACGCCAACGGAACGTACATCGGTGATAATCCGCTTGGGCCTTTCACGTATGCTCCGTATAACCCGATTTCTTATAAACCTGGGGGCTTCATGACGGGGGCGGGACATGGCAATACTTTTCAAGATAATTACGGAAATTACTGGAATACGGGTACGCCGTGGGTGGCGGTAAATTGGGCAATGGAACGTAGAATCGTGATGTTTCCTGCGGGATTTGATGCTGATAATCAGATGTTTGCGAACACTCGATTTGGCGATTTTCCGCAGAAATTACCGACTAAAAAATGGGATAATAAAGATGATTTATTTACGGGTTGGATGTTGCTTTCGTACAAAAAACCTTGCACGGCTTCATCGGTTCGGGATACTTTGTCGGCACAGAAAGTGACGGACGAAAATCCAAGGACTTTTTGGGTGGCAAATACCAATAAAGAAGGCGAATTTGTGACAATAGATTTACAAAATAATTATGACGTAAAGGCTTTGCAGGTCAATTTTACCGATTACAAATCAGACGTTTATAATTCTAACGAACCACGAGTTTATACGCAATTTAAGTTTTACGCTTCTTTGGACGGCAAAAAATGGGATTTGATTTCGGATAATTCTAACGAACCCCACCGTGACCGTCCGAATGCTTACGTGGAATTGCCTACAAGCGTAAAAGCACGTTATATTAAGTATGAAAATGTCCACGTACCGATGCGAAATTTGGCGGTGAGTGATATTAGAGTTTTTGGAAATGGCTCAGGAAAATTGCCTGAAATTCCGAAGAAATTAACCGTAAAACGTCAAGCTGATACTCGAAATGCGGATATTTCTTGGGAAAAACCTGCCAATGTAGTGGGCTATAATATCCTTTGGGGAATTGCCCCCGATAAATTATATCAAACCTATCAAGTGTGGGGAGATGCTTCTAATACGTTGGAATTGAGAGCTTTAACCATTGGGCAAAAATACTATTGCGTCCTTGAAGCCTTTAACGAAAATGGGGTTTCGGGTAGGAGTGAGGTATTGGGATTTTAAAATTCAACCTAAAAATGCTTACTCGCCCACACCAACAACGTTTTTCTCCTTCGGTAACCCCAATTTTTGGATAATATTTATCCGATGTCCTTCTACGGTTTTTTCGGAAATAAATAATAATTCTGCGATTTGTCGGGACGTTTTGTGTTGGACGATTAATTCTACGATTTTCTTTTCGGCAAAAGTCAATTTCAATAACTCCGAATTATAGTCAATATTACTATAAATTGTGAGTTCGTTACTCAAATTTTGGCTAACGTATTGGTTGTCATTTGTCACTTGTTTCAAAAAAATCGCAGAGTCTTTACTGACTTTGAACATATAGAGTCTGAAACTTTGCCAAAAAGTAGGGTAATAAATTCTTTAATTTTGATAGTAAGACCACTAATTTGCCTGCTAAAGTAGATTATAGTGGTATCACGATAGTTTTAATAAAGTGATCTAAGATACCGTAAGATAGGTTTCGAGCTAAAAATAATTAGAAATCCTCAAGATTTATTAACTTCACAAAGTTTTATTTAAAGTACCCCATTCACCGCTGTAAAACGACTTTACTCACCCTCACTTTTTGTGTAGTTATCATTTTAGACACGCAAGCCCAGACCAACACTCACTGCCCAATATAGTCAATTACTATTCTGTTTAATCTGATGCTTCGGGTGGAGGAAGACGGTCTAAATTAATTGTTACACACGATGATGGCAAACAAGAATAAGTAAAATTAATGTAGTAATTGAGTAAACTATTTACCATTCTAATCAATTTAACCCTCATACAAAATCATGAAAAAACGATTACACTTAACAATCATTCTCTTCACTTTTTTCGCTTTGTCGGCTAATGCCCAAACGAAAGAGGAAAGAGCTAAAAATGTTGATTCCATCAATAGAATAAAGTTGGAGGAACTCAAAACCAGATTTGAAACCAATCATCTGAATGCTGAAACAAAGGTTAAGGATTATTTGAAAAAACACCCTAAACTGCAAAGAACGTTTATCAAGAACGGCTCAACTTATTATTTGCACCATATTGATGGAGATGGTAAACCCGTTTATATCAATACTAAAAATAAAGAATCTGGAGTTTTAATTAAAGCCGATCAATTGTACAAAGGCGGGTCTATCGGAGCAAATATCACGGGCGAAGGCATGGTCGTGGGCGTTTGGGATGGTGGTCAGGTACGTGAAACCCATGAACTTTTAGCGGGAAATGTAACGATGCAAGCCAATCAAACTTTGGATGGCGTGGGAGCGAATAAAGCTTATGGTGGCAACAATCATATGACCCATGTTTCAGGGACAATTGTGGGGAAAGACATTACCAATCAACCCGCCGCACGAGGAATTGCCTACGGAGCAAAAGCCCTGTGTTATGATTGGAACAGCGATTTGAGTGAAATGGCTGATTTTGGCACGAAAGGTTATCTGATTTCTAATCATTCTTATGGATATTCAAACGATACGACTACTGCCACCTGGAATTTTGGAGCGTATGACGAAACCGCCAAAAATTGGGACTTGCTTCTGAGAAATCTACCCAATTATTTGCCCTTTATAGCGGCAGGCAATGAGCAAGAAGACAGTGGAAATAGAAAAGCAAAATTGGGATATGACATCATTACAGGCTCGTCGGCTTCAAAAAATGCTATGACCGTGGGGGCAGTCAATGGTGATAAATCTATGTCTGATTATAGCAACTGGGGACCTACTGACGACGGGCGTGTAAAACCTGACATCGTAACGAAAGGAACGGGTATCAATTCCTCATTATATGCCGATAAAACTTCTAAAACCCCATCAGATACGGCATACAGCGGCACGGTAAATTCACAAGGAACTTCCTATGCTTCGCCAGCCGCTGCCGCTTCGGGGCTTTTATTACAGCAATATTACAATAGTCTTCACAAAACCTACATGAAGTCTTCTACCCTCAAAGCATTGATGTTAGGTACTGCCGAAGATTTGGGACAGCCCGGTCCAGACCATAAATTTGGTTGGGGATTATTGAATGTTGAAAAGGCTGCCAATGCCATCAAATACAAAAGTGTCATTGGAAGTCCCTTGAAAGCTATTATGTCGGATTCTTCTTCCAAAGGAGCGTATATAGAAGAAATCTCCCTTAAATTTCCTGCCGATACCATCACTGAAGTATCAAGAGAAATAACCGCCAGCGGATGCGAACCCTTGATTGTTTCAATTGCTTGGACTGATATTGAAGGCATTGAGCAAACCTCAAAAGACGGCATCGACCCCACGGCTTCAAGGTTGATTTATGATTATGACATGCTGGTAAAAAACATATCAAAAAATACTATTTATCGTACTTGGAAACCCAGCGTAATGGCAAATAGAATAGCAAATGCAACGCATGAATATACATGGTTTGATGGCAATGGAAACAATTATAAACAAGTGAAAATAGATTCTGCCATTGCAGGCGATAAATATAAAATCTATCTACGCAAAAAAACAACTTCTCCCGATTCTGTTCGATTATTATCATTGGTGGTAACAGGAACGGCTTTTGCCAAACCATTGCTTGCCGCCACACAGAATTTTTGTAGTCCATCCACCGCCACCATTGCCAGTTTGACCGTTACAGGTACGGGCATCAAGTGGTATAATGCACTCACAGGGGGGAAAATAATAGCAGACACTACCAAACTGATTGATAAAACTTCTTATTATGCTTCTCAAACAATTTTAGGCTGTGAAAGCCCAAGAGGAGCCATTGCCGTAACACAAAGCCCTATTTTAGAAGCCCCAATTGCCCACGAAACAAACGTGAAATTAGGTACGTCTGTTACATTAGTGGCTACTTGTGCAGCGGGAACGCCCAACTGGTATGCAACTTCTACAAGCGGAACTTCATTGGGTTCCGTAAGTTTTACAACCCCAGAACTCGCTGCCAATACTGCCTATTATGTTGATTGCGAATCGGGTAAAAATCCAACTTGTGTTAGTAGTCGCACGCATCAAATTTTGCGGGTACAGATTACAAATTCTACTGATGAAAAAAAAGCGGAGGGTGTTGTCAATACTCCCAAGGAAGTTTCAGAAGCTAAGATTGGTGTTAAAAATGAGGCTAATTTCCGTGTAAAAGCCGAAAGTGCCGACAATGATTCAGATGTTTTTATCAATGTATTTCCAAACCCAACTACGGGACTATTTTACTGGAAATTATTGAGTAATGAACCCTCTGGTGTGAATTTGACGATGTATAATTCAATGGGGACAGAACAATTAAATCAGAGTTTCTCAACACTATCACAAACCCATGAAGGCACAATAGATTTGAATAAAATAGAAACTGGTGTATATTTCTTGAAATTCAACGTAGGCGAAAAAAATATAATCCGTAAGATTATTAAGAATTAGTTTTGGTAGTCTTCTATCGGCTTTCAAAAATTGCAAATTCTATTGTAAGCACTTAAATGAATATAATCGACAGTTCTATTTTTTGTTAAATAGCTGATTGTAAGTATTTTACAAAATTGTCAATTATTCACTATCAATTACTTAAATATCATTATCAGTAAGCTAAAAACTGATTTACAAATAAAAATCCAATGAAAAAAAATATATTCAACACACTGATTGTTAGCGTTTTATCAGTGTTTCTTTTTGTCTCGTGCAGCAAGACTTCCAGCACAACGCCAACGCCCCAAACCTGTTATCTCAGCAGTGTTTCAAATGCAAAGGGAAATGTATTACAGCGATTTAGCTACGATGCTAACGACCGTCTAATCAGCGAAGTAAACGACTCTACGGGAGTGTCCTTAGCCTTTGCGTACAATGCTCAAAATACGGTTGATAAAATAACGCTGACCGATAAAGTGGGGACAAAGGTTTACACTTTCATCATTACTTTCACGTATGATGGCACAGGAAAAGCCAGCAAAACAATCACTACTTTCAATGGAAATGTTTATCAAACCAATGTGTTTACCTATACAAATAGCCAATTGACACAGATTATCTCTACCGATGCTCTGAATGAAATAGAAAGTGCAAGATTTGAATATTCGGGTGAAAATATCTCGAAGGTTTATGCAAAATTTGACAACGATAAGGAATATCTCTATTATGAAATCTTGAAGTTTGATGCGATGAAACTCAATTTGCCAGAAGCCTACAAAGCATTGGCGATGGGATTAGCGGGTTTGGCAGATGATTTTTATTATCTCAATAAAAATAATGCCCTTTCTGAAAAATATTATGAAGAAGATGGCTCAGTATATCATACTGCCGAAAATATTTATGAATATAACAGTACCTCACAACCCACTAAACTGACCGAAGCCTATAACGAAAATGGCGTAAAAATTACGGTAGTGAATAGTTATCAGTATAATTGTAAGTAGGCTTTTTAACTAACTTCCCGAAAGTTATTTTTACTTTCGGGAAGTTCAATTTAATCCACCATCACATACACTACCAAGCCCCTCGCTCCATGAGCGCCAATGACTAAACTTTGCTCAATGTCTGCCGTTTTGGAAGGGCCAGAAATGAATGTCCCAAAGCCCGTTTCATCCACTTTTACTCGTTCGTAAGCACGGTGCATATTGGTAATGATGTCAGATCTATGGATAACGATGGCCAAATATTGGGTAATCATGGGCAAAACACGATGAGGAATATGTTTTTCAGAAACCCAAATGGCGGCATTTTCAGCCACGGCAAAATCACCTTTAATAATGGCCAAATTTAGCATTTCTAAATCATGTGGGTCAGCGACATTGAGGCTAAAATCTGCTAATGCTGAAAGCTCAGAAATCGTAGTGGCAATGTTTGTTACACCTTGATAATGAGCTTGAATATCGGCTTTTATTTCGTCGTAATTATTAACTTCAATCGCTTTGCCACCCACAAAACTCAGAATTTCTGAGAATTTTTCAAACAGATTTTCATAGACTGTCTCAAACTTAAACGGAACGTCAAGTTGTTGATAGTCAGGTTGATTGGTTTTTATATTGGCTAATATTTGTTCTCTTGATGACATTCTGGTTTAGTTGTGATTTAGTGAGTTGTGATTTACTTCGCCAATTCCTTTTCTACATTTCTACTTCTTACCTTTCTCCTTCACATACCATTCTCTAAAACTCTCTTTCGGTACTTCGGGCATTTCTCTTTGTTGATACCAAACATTTAAATTATTATTCACCACAAATGGCGTATTTTTCATCAAAAATCTTCCTAATTTTCCTGCTGTTCTATAAAAACTTGGCGAACTCAAAACGCTTGCCATTGATTTAATTCCGATACTTTTAACACTCGAAACGTGTCCTTCTTTTACCAAAACTTGTCGCCATTTATAAAGTTGTTCGTGAATATCAATTTTTACGGGGCAAACATTTGAACACGAGCCACAAAGTGTAGAAGCAAAAGGCAAATCTGCATTTTGAGCCATTTCCAAATTCGGAGCGAGAATTGAACCAATCGGTCCAGCAATGGCTGTATGATAACTGTGTCCACCCGAACGACGATACACAGGGCAAGTATTAAAACAAGCCGCACAACGAATACATTTTAATGAATTTCGAAAATCTGGGCGACCCAATTGCTTCGTTCTGCCATTATCCACGATGATAATGTGCATTTTTTGTCCTCCTCTTGGTTTATGAAAATGGCTCGAAAAAGTAGTAATGGGCTGTCCTGTGGCACTTCTGGCTAATAATCTCAAGAAAACACCCAAGTGTTCAGCCTTCGGAATAATTTTTTCAAAACCCATTGCGGCAATGTGAACATCCGCCAAATGAGCTCCCATGTCGGCGTTGCCTTCGTTGGTACAAACCACAAATCCTCCCGTTTCGGCAATGGCAAAATTCACACCCGTCAAAGCAACTTTACGAGTCAAAAATGTATCTCTGAGGTGCTGACGAGCCGCTTCCGTTAAATATTGTGGGTCAGTTGCTCCTTTTTCAGTGCCTAAATGTTTATGGAAAGTTTCCCCAACGTCCGATTTTTTGAGGTGAATGGCGGGTAAAACAATGTGCGAAGGTGGTTCTTCACGCATCTGTACGATACGTTCGCCGAGGTCAGAATCAATGACTTCAACGCCTTTTTCTTTCAAAAAATCATTCAAATGACATTCCTCGGTCAGCATAGATTTAGACTTCACCATTCGGTTTACGCCTTCATTCTTGATAATCGAATAAATGATTTCGTTATGTTCTTTGCCATCGGCTGCCCAGTGAACAGTAATGCCATTTTCAGTGGCTTTTTTCTCAAATTCAGTTAGATAATCGTGCAAATTTGATAAGACATGATTCTTTATCTGCGAACCTGCTTCACGCAATTGTTCCCATTCTGGAATCTGAAAAACGGCTTTATCACGCTTAGAACGCACAAACCATAAAGTTTCATCGTGCCAATCAACGTGAGCTTCGTCTTTATTAAACGCAGTCGAAGCTGTGGCGTGGTCTATTTTTATGTTTTTCATTTTATAGTTGTGAATTGTTAGTTAGTGAATTGTGAGTTAGTGACTTTCGAGAATAAATCATAACTCACTAACTTATCACTGAATTCAATATCTCTGCAATATGTTTTACCTTAATCTTCGAGCCTTGTCGCTTCATAATTCCTTCCATGTGCATCAAACACGATACATCCGAACCCACAATAAATTCGGCTTCGTGTTTAGTATGGTCGGTGATTCGGTCTTTGCCCATTTTTACGGAAATTGCTTCTTCAGTTACGCAAAATGTTCCACCAAAACCACAACATTCATCTTTTCGGTCTAATGTAACGAGCGAAAGCCCTTCTACCATATTCAGTAATTTCTCGGTTTTTGAAAAAGCCTGAGCAACTAATTCCGACATTTGGGCAATTTTTAAACCTCTTTGTCCGTGACAACTTTGGTGTAAACCTACCCGATGCGGAAATTTTGCAGAAAGATTCTCAACTTTCAAAACGTCCGTTAAAAATTCGGTAAGTTCGTAAATATGCTTGCGTATATGGGTAGACGATTGAACATCAGTTCCGTGTAAATGTTCTTTGATGTGCAAAGTACAACTTCCCGAAGGCGAAACGATGTAATCAAATCCGCTGAAATTATCCACAAAATTATTATCACAATCCTTACTCAGATGCTCAAAACCTGAATTTGCCATCGGTTGCCCGCAACAAGTTTGATTGAGTGGATAGACAACTTCACAGCCTAATTTTTCTAATAATTCCAATGTAGCAATGGCAACATTTGGATAAAATTGGTCAACATAACAAGGAATAAAAAGGGCAACTTTCATGAATTTTATCAAATTTATATCCCAAAAATAACTTACACGTACTCATTCTTGCATACCGTACTGTTATGTTTTGCCAAAATTTCTTCTAAATTGTGAAGGATTTATGCCTTTAAATTGTTTGAAAACTCGTCCAAAATAAGAAACATTATTAAATCCAGACTGATAGCAAATATCCACAATATTCAAGCCATCCAAAAGCATTTTACAGGCTTGATTGATTCGATATTCATTCGTAAAATCAGTAAAAGTTTGATTTATATTTTTTTGAAATAATTGCAAAAGGCTGGAATAGTTAAATTACAAATTTTTGCAACCATTTGAATGTCAATCTCTTGTGCATAGTTTTCCTCAACAAATCTATAAACTTTTCCTAAACGCACTTGGTCTTTTTGGTTGAAATTATACCGAATATTTGCTGGATTCAATGAAATATATTCCGCAGAATTTGCCAAGTTTTGGAGGATATTCAATAGCTCAATCAATCTTTCAAAATGAGATAATTGGGGTAAATTTCGAAATCTTTCCGATAATTCTTTTTGGGTATTCCCATAAAAGCTAAGTCCTTGTTTAGAACGTTCAAACAGTTTGTTAATACTTTCCATTTCGGGTTTTAAAAGAAAGTTTTCGCCCAAAAAATCAGAAGTAAATTGAATAACAATCTCTTCGTGTATCCCCACAGAACCGTACCCAAATCCACCGTGAGGCAAATTTGAGCCAATCAAAACTAAATCACCATCCACATAATTACTCAAATGATTGCCTACGTGTCGCCTACCAGAGCCTTCAAAAACGCACACAATTTCATATTCAGGGTGATAGTGATAATGCCATTTAAAAGTTTTTGCTGACACATTATGATGCAACAATCTAAATGAACTTCCTGGATTGCGTTGTATGATTTCAAATTCAGTTTTCATCTAAAAATATTTCAAGAAAGTTTATTGTTTTGAGTATAATTACGCTTAAATTATTATTGTATTCAACCTAAATATACTAAAACTATTAATAGCGTTCAAAATTAAAATAATTTAAGAGTAGTATTGTTTTAATATATGCTCGAAATTTGTATTACCATTAACCATTTCTTGAAATTTATCTAATCACATAATTTACTGGATTAAAAGCGGGCATCAGTCCGCTTTTTTTTGTAAGCCCGACTTTAGTCTGTACTTTTGAATTAAAGACCCACAGGCTATCATATAAAAATTTTCAAAACCACAAATTTTATGAATAATTGGAAAATAAAACTCTCAATTTTTATTAATTATTTCATTTTTGCCATTCTCCTGAACAGCGTTGGAACGGTCATTTTACAAGTTCAATCTACTTATGGCATTACAGAATCTTCAGCGGCCATTTTGGAGGCTTTCAAGGATTTGAGTATTGCGGGAATGTCGTTTTTAGTTGCTTCCTATATTTCCCGAATCGGCTATAAAAACTCCATGCTTTTAGCCTTAACTATCGTAACAATTGCTTGTATAACCATGCCTTTAGTCAATCAATTTTGGATGACAAAATTGCTTTTTGGAGCCGTAGGAGCAAGTTTTGCTTTGATAAAGGTTTCTGTTTACGGAACTATTGGTTTGGTAGTAAAGGACAAAACCGAACACATCAGTTTGATGAATTTTGTCGAATCATTTTTCATGGTTGGTATTTTGTCGGCGGGGTTTATTTTTAGTTTTTTTATTGACGATAAAAACCCTCAATCTACTGCTTGGGTGAATGTTTATTACCTTTTAGCGGGACTTGCCGTGTTAGCTTTTTTATTATTATTGTCCACTAAAATGGATGAAACAAGCATCAAGAAGGATTCAAATAACCCAACGGGAGATTTCCAAGAAATGTTTAAATTAATAGCCATTCCAGTGGTATTGGTCTTTGTAGCGAGTGCTTTTATTTACGTGTTGATTGAACAAAGTATCATGAGTTGGTTGCCCACTTTCAATAGTAAAGTTTTGCATTTACCTAATTCTTTAAGCGTACAAATGGCGGGTATTTTAGCGGCTTCCACAGCAGTCGGGAGGTTTTTGGCAGGTATCGTTTTGAAAAAATTAAAATGGCTTACGGTACTGATAATCTGCGTCTTATTGGCGGGAGGAATGGTGCTGTTAGCGTTGCCGTTGGCTAAAAACCTTAGCAATGAAGTCATCACAGGATGGGGAAATGCACCGCTTGTTGCCTTTATTTTTCCAATGATTGGCTTAGTAATCGCACCCATTTATCCAGCCATTAATTCTGTCATTTTGAGTTCACTACCAACTCGTCAGCACGGAATAATGTCAGGTTTAATCGTTATTTTTTCCGCCTTGGGAGGTACAACAGGTTCGTTGATTACGGGTTACATTTTTGAACATTTCGGAGGACAAAGTGCTTTTTATTTCTCCCTAATTCCCATGACCATTTTGATAATTTGTTTGGTTATTTTCAATAAATTATCCGAAAAAAAATAGAATCTACCGAGTTTATAATTGCGCAACGCTTTACTTTATCAATATATTTTAAAAAAATACCTAAATGCAAAACCCGCTAACTAACACTAATCAATTCTACTCATCCGAACTTTTTAAAGCCGTCCAGATGAGTGATATATTTCCAGATTCCAAGACTTTTTGTGATTATATTCCCAAATCCTCCATAGAAGAAATTGAAAATAAGTACTTGAAAAATTATCAATTATCTGATTTCGATTTACAACAATTCGTTAAGAACAATTTTAATAAAAATCCTTTTTTATCCATTGATTATCAATCAGATACATCAAAGCCTGTTGAGCAACATTTGGAAGATTTATGGCATATTCTCACCCGTAAACCCGCAAAAGCAGAAGGCTCATTAATCGAATTGCCTTATCCATATATTGTTCCTGGCGGACGTTTTCAAGAAATGTATTATTGGGATAGTTATTTCACCATTTTAGGGTTACAAACCAGCGGTAAAATTGATTTAATTGAAAATATTGCTGATAATTTTGCGTACCTTATCAACAAATTTGGCTACATCCCTAATGGAAATCGAACTTATTTTTTAGGCCGTTCACAACCGCCATTTTTCTCTTTAATTGTGGAAGCGTTGCGGGAAGAAAAAGGTGATGAAATTCTGACGAAATATCTCCCAGTATTGGAAAAAGAGTACGAGTTTTGGATGCAAGACAAAGAGCAAATTTCTACCCAAAATCCAGTGAGTAAAAGGGTTGTTTTTTTGAGGGATTTTTATGTCTTAAATCGTTATTGGGACGAATACGATACGCCCCGTCCAGAGTCTTATCGAGAAGATATAGAATTGTCAGAAAGTTTGTCAGAACCTTCGGAAGGCTTTTTTAGGCACATTAGAGCCGCCGCAGAATCAGGTTGGGATTTTAGTAGTCGTTGGTTTAAGGATGGACAAAATATGAATACAATCGACACCACAAATATCCTACCAGTGGATTTGAATTGCCTTTTGTTTAACCTTGAAAGAACCATTTTTAAGGCTTATTTATTAACGGATAATCGAAAAAGAATTGACAAGTATTTTACCCTAATGAATCTCCGAGAGAGAGCCATTAAAAAATATTTTTTTAGTCATGAAAAAAACTTTTATTTTGACTATAATTTTGTTTCAAAAAAACAAACGGATGTGTATTCTTTGGCGGGTGTTTTTCCACTCTTTTTCAACGTAGCCAGACAGATACAAGCACGAAAAATGGTTAAAATTATTGAGTCCAAATTTTTGAAAGAAGGCGGTTTAATTACCACCATAAACGACACAACACAACAATGGGATACTCCAAATGGATGGGCTCCTTTGCAATATATTGCTTATAAAGGTTTGATAAAATACGGCTATTTTGACTTAGCGAACGATATCAAAACTCGTTGGATGCAAACCAACGAAAAAGTGTATGCCGAAACAGGCAAAATGACTGAAAAATATAACGTAGAAACGCCAAATATTAATGCAGGCGGAGGAGAATATCCCAACCAAGACGGCTTCGGATGGACCAATGGTGTCTATTTGAAATTTCTGCGAGGATAATTTAAGTGCTGTCATTGCGAACGCAGTGAAGCAATGACAGCTTATTTGTATAATATTTCAATAAAAATCTTCCTAATCTTCAACATTCCTTCCCTTTCCTCCTTCTTTCAAAAAATGTAAAAGTATGTTCACGAAATGTTAAATTTTGTTAAGGATATATTTAATAACTAAAATAATAGTTAGCTTTGTTCCGTTATCGCAAAAGTAAAAATCTATTTTCTACGAAATAATTTTTTTACGACCATTTCTCCCAATTAACCACACTATTGAAAAATGTTCTATCAGGAATTTCCTGTGTTTCAATCATTTGTTTACCTCATTTTTACCAAACTCTATCACCATGCGTAAAGTCTTCATTTTACTATTTTTCATGCTTTTTTGTGTAGTTGCTTTTGCACAAAACCCTGTAAGAGTAACGATTAAAGGCATTATTCAAGACACATCGTCCAATGTTATGGGTGGTGCAACGGTCATGCTTTTGACTCCCAAAGACTCCGCTCTCATCAATTTTTCGAGGGCAAATGACAAAGGCTTTTTTGAGTTTAAAAACGTCAAAAATGCCCATTACATTTTGAAGGTTTCTTATGTAGGATACCTTCCTTATCAACAAGTTTTAGCGCCTTCAGCTACTGAAACTGCTGATTTGGGCAATGTTGGCATTAAACCCATTTCCAAAGAATTATTGGAAGTGGTCGTGAGAACTGCCCGAGCGCCATTGACCATCAAGGGCGATACCATCGAATATGATGCACGCTCATTTAAAGTTCCGCAAGGTTCTTCGGTAGAAGATTTACTGAGGCGTTTGCCAGGTATGGAAATTGATGCAGCGGGCAATATCAAAGCCCAAGGAAAAGACGTGAAAAAGGTTTTGGTGGATGGAAAGACCTTCTTTGGTGACGACCCAAAAGCGGCAACCAGAAACTTAGGCGCAGAAACTATTTCGAAAGTGCAGGTTTTCAATGACAAATCTGAACAAGCCAAACTCACAGGTGTGGACGATGGCAAGAAAGAAAAAGCCATTAATTTAGAACTAAAAGAGGAATACAAGAAAGGTGCTTTCGGTAAAATCACCGGGGCAGTTGGTACGGATTCACGGATGGCTGCCCGTGGAAATTATAACCGTTTCAACAAAACAAGCCAATTTTCGATTTTGGGATACGGAAATAATATTAATGAAACGGGCGTAAACTGGAGCGATTACGGTGAATTTAAGGGAAATAATAGTTTCAACAACAACGATAACGGTGATTTTGGTTTTGGCGGAAATCGTTGGTGGGGCTCAGATGGCGATGGCATCACGAATCAATTTGATGGAAGAGGTTTCACCAATAATGGTGGGGGAGGAGTGAATTATAACTTTGATAATAAGAAAACGAAGCTCAGTACGAGTTACTTTTATAACCAAACTCGCTTGTTTTTAGACCAATATCAAAACAAAAAAACCTTCCTTCAAAATAGTGCTTTTTTAACAACCGATACCAGTACCCAGAATAATTTTCGTGGAAATCATAGCATTGGAACTCGTTTTGAACGCATGATTGATTCCAGTAATACGTTGATTGTTAAAGTGAATATGCGGGCGGGAATGAAAAATGATGCCAATACGATGTTCCAAAGTAATTTGACGGAAGAAGGACTTTTGCGGACTCGTTCGGAGATTAAAAACGGGAGTGATTTAACCAGTTTTTACCTAAATACCAATGCTATTTTTAGACATAAATTCAAAAAGAAAGGACGAAGTTACGCTTTGAGTTTTGGGTATAATATCAATAATTCCAATGGTAATGAAAACCTAAATTCAATCACCAAATTTATTACTGCTGGCACATTTACGGAGCAAGTGAGAGCGATTCGTCAAATTAATGATAACGATAATCGTCAGAATATGGCGAAAGGAAGCGCTTTATTTTTAGAACCACTTTCTAAGAAAATATTTTGGGAAACATTCTACAACTTTTCATCCGATAATCGGTCGGTAAATCGTCAGGCTTTCAATGGGTTAATAGAAAATCGTCGTTTGGATAGTTTGAGTACCTATTTTGAAAATACAGTTACCTACAATCGTGTCGGTACAAGTTTGCGTTATTCATTTTCTGGAATCAATATTTCTTTGGGAGGTGCGGCCCTTCGTTATGACCTTGATGGTAAACAATTTCCTCAAAAAGGCGGACAAATTTTTAGTAGCATCGCTAAAAGTTATCCAAGTTTTATGCCATATTTGGATGCCAGTTTGGAATTGAAGAACAATTTATATTTCAATTTTAGTTATAATTTGGAGGTATCAGCGCCACAAATTGCTGATTTGCAACCCGTTATCAATAACAATAATCCTTTCTTTATTTCAACGGGTAATCCTGATTTGAATCCTGAGAAAAGTCACAGTGTTAGTTTGTCAATGTATAAATTTGACCCTGCCACGTTTTTGAACATTAATATTTGGGGAAATTACAATTATTATTTAAGTCAAATTGTTTATAATCAGACCATTGACCCCAATACATTTATTGTTAAAACCCGTCCAGAGAATCTTTCAGGAGGCGATAATTTCTCTTTAGGAACGTATTTAGGCTTTCCCATTATCAAAACGAAATTAACTGTAAATATGAATCCCAATATTTCAATTTCTAATAATCCAACTTACATTAATGGCATTTTGAATAATAGTAACAATCAGAATTATAACCTAAATTTTGGTTTGAGCCTTACGCCGAGTGATAAACTTATTGTGGGTCTGAATACTCGTTTTGGCATTAATAATATCAAATATTCATTGAGCGATGCGCAAAATCAGAATATTAGAAACAGCAGTTTGGATGCTTCTATAAAATGGAATTTTATTAAAAATACGTTCTTAGAAACCAATTTAGACTATAAAAGATTTCGGAACGAACGGTTTGGATTTGAACAAAATCTTCCCATTTTCAATGCCTCCGTGCGTCGTTTATTTATGAAAGAAAATAAATTGGAAGTTCGTTTAGCCGCATTTGATTTGTTCAATAAGCGCCAGAGTATTCTTCAACAAGGTTTCCAAAATACCATAACTAATCAAATCTCCTTGACATTAGCCCGTTATTTCATGCTGAGTCTTACTTATAATTTGAAAGGACATGAAAGTAAATTGAAGAAAAATCAAGGATGGTTTTAGAAGTCAATTAACAATTTTCAATTAATAATTTAATCATTTGAAATTCAGGGTTTTAGTATTGGATAAGACCAAAAATGCCTGATTCAGAAACTGATATGAAAAATACATTAATCATAATTTCCATATTTCTAATTTCCTTCGCAACTCATGCGCAACAAGAAGGAATGGTGCGTTATACTCGCACGGTATATTGGACAAAATTAAATTCGACCTTATCTTATCTCAGTAAGCAAGAAAAGGAAAAACAAGCCTACATGTTTGGGGGTCGGGATGAGTCATCGGAATATACACTGCTCTATTTCAATGAAAAAGGAAGTTACTACAAACAATCAGAACAGCTCAATTCGTGGGAAGAAAAATACGATTATAATGGTCGGAAAGAAGTCTTTGGCATCAAGCGAGATTTTGAGAAAAATACGATAGCAGAAGTTTTTGAAATGATTGGTAAAACCTACCTCATGGAAGATTCATTGAAGGAATTGGACTGGAAAATTCTGAATGATATCAAAGACGTAGCGGGGCATATTTGCATGAAAGCGATGATACAAGATACGATCAAAAAACAAAAAATTATCGCTTGGTTTGCCCAAGATATTCCTATTAATGCGGGTCCAGAAAGACTTTATGGCTTGCCTGGATTAATCATGGAATTGAACATTAACGACGGGGCGATGATTGTGGAAGCCACAAAAATTGAACCCTTAAAAATTACTAATGAAATGGAATTGCCCAAAAAAATGAAAGGCAAAAAAATTAATGAATTAGCTTACCAAGATATGCTTCGGAAGTTTATTCAAGAGAAAATTAAAGAAGAACGAAATCCATTTTGGAGTATTCGGTATTAACTCGGTCGCAACAATGGACTCGAATAAGGCAGATGATATAAATGGAAAAAATGCCTTTTGTTAATTCTATAATTCTGATTCGTGAAGACTTTTATCAAATAACTTACCCCAATTAACCCAGCACTCACGCCAGCGATTGTTGGGTTAATTTTTACAGGTGTATTTTTTAGCTGATTCAGCACCTCAATCGTAAATAATATTACGCCCGCACCCCCTAATATACCCGTACCCCGAAAAGCAATTGGATTGTTATTCCCGCCCAAATAAATCTTTTTGATGTCTTTAAACTTTAATTCTTGTAAATCAAAAATGGTATTTTGTTCTTGATAAGGAGAATAAAAAAATGAACTATCTGTCATTCTAAGAATTTGGAAATTATGCTTTTTACGGTCTGAAACGGTATTAATAATGATATTATCGCCTTCAAAGAAACTAATGTTCTTCTTCCTGCCCGTCATTTGGAGTGAAAGGCAACGAACAAAAGATTCACTTTTTGGAAGAATTTGCGAAAATACGTTCGTAGTATTTGCCAAGAAAAGAAATAGGAAAAGTTTTAATTTCATAGCTTTTTGGTTTGAGTTTTCCTTTCAAACGACAAATATCAACGTATATTTCTGTAAGTTCAGCCAATTAACATTAATTAACGTTCTTGATAAAAAAGAGCCTTAAGGTTCGTATATTTGCAGAGTAGGAAGTGGCGTAAATATCTATAATATTTGGAAAATACAATTTTATCAAAATATTATTCTGTTAAAATGTAAAAAACAAATGATTTTATTTATTTAGCTTCCTAATATCCAAAGAATTAATCAAGACAATTTTTAACAAGAGAAAATAATTATGTCAAGTCTATCTTCCCAAAAAGGGGTTTTGTACGGAGATGCCGTTCAAGAGCTTTTTGAAATCGCTAAGAAAAATCAATTCGCTTTGCCAGCCGTAAACGTTACGGGGACAGATACAGTGAACGGAGTTTTGGAAGCTGCCAAAGCGGTAAACTCACCCGTCATTGTTCAATTCTCGAACGGTGGAGCTCAATTTTACGCAGGTAAATCTTTACCAAACGGAAAACAAGAAGCTTCAATTGCCGGTGGAATTTCGGGTGCTCATCACGTACATCTTATGGCGGAGGCTTACGGTGTGCAAGTAATTCTTCATACTGATCACTGTGCTAAGAAATTATTGCCTTGGTTAGACGGTTTGTTGGATGCAGGTGAAGCATTTTATGCACAACATGGCAAGCCATTGTTCTCTTCACACATGATTGATTTATCAGAAGAACCAATCGAAGAAAACATCGAAATCTGTAAGCACTATTTAGCAAGAATGTCTAAAATCGGAATGACTTTAGAAATCGAATTGGGCGTAACAGGTGGTGAAGAAGACGGGGTTGATAACTCAGATATTGATTCGTCAAAATTATATACTCAGCCTTCAGAAGTAGCGTATGCTTACGAAGAATTGAGCAAAATTTCTCACCGTTTCACCATCGCTGCGGCTTTCGGAAACGTACACGGCGTTTATAAATCAGGAAACGTTAAATTGTCTCCAATCATTTTACATAATTCTCAAGAATTCGTAAAAGAGAAATTCGGTTTAACGGCTGAGAAACCAATCAACTTTGTATTCCACGGAGGTTCAGGTTCATCACGTGAAGAAATTCGTGAAGCACTTTCTTACGGAGCCATCAAAATGAATATTGATACCGATTTGCAATGGGCATTCTGGGAAGGTATTTTGAATTTTTACAAAGAAAAAGAAGGATACTTACAAGGACAAATTGGAAACCCAACGGGCGAAGATTCTCCAAATAAGAAATTCTATGACCCACGTGTTTGGTTACGTAAGGGCGAAGATACTTTCGTAAGCCGTTTGAAATTGGCTTTCGAAGATTTGAATGCTTTGAATGCCAACCAGTATTTGTAAGATTTTTTGAATGATAAAAAAAAGCGTCTTGATTAATTTCGAGACGCTTTTTTATGGATAATTTTCAGAGAACCGCTTTGAATTTTTTGAATTCTTATTTTTACACAATAAAACGAGCCTAAGAAAATTATAGATAGAGAATTGAACAGTAAATTTTATCTTTTACCCCTTTCAATTCCAGCAATCATTCCGTACCTTTGCAGTCCCAAACAAAAATAATTATGTGGCTGGGCAGTCTTTATTAAGTAAATGCTTAATAATCAGACCTTTAAAGCTACCGCTGGTAATTTTTTCGGAAAATAAATCAAAATTTTCAACAGTAAAAAAACAAAAAATGAACGATTTAATTAAGTTCGTAGAGTCTGAAAATGCTGCACGCCGTGCAGATTTGCCCGAGTTTTCAGCAGGTGATACCGTTAATGTACACGTAAAAATCCGTGAAGGTGCTAAAGAGCGTATTCAGGTTTTCCAAGGAACAGTAATCCAACGTCGTAATGCAGGTGCAGGTGAAACATTCACAGTACGTAAAATTTCAAACGGAATTGGTGTAGAAAGAATTTTTCCTTTACTTTCACCAAACGTTGATAAAATCGAAGTATTGCGTAGAGGTAAAGTTCGTCGTGCAAGATTATTTTATCTTCGTGGCAAACAAGGAAGAGCAGCCAAAGTTAAAGAATTGGTTAAAAAGAAAGTTAAGTAATCATTTGGTTATTAGACATATAGTAGAAAAGTCGCTTCTCACGGAGCGACTTTTTTATTGGGTTTACGTTTAAATAGTTGCTATATTTTTAAAATAATTCATCAGTATCGGTTGGCAATTTTATTGTGGACTTTCTTGTAGTTATACATTTATGTAAATCACAACAAAAGAGGCAGAAAATTTGCCTCTTTTATCCTTCTAAAACTGATTTTTACTACTTTAAAAATCAAACGTCTTCATGTATTTTAGGAACATTAAATAATAAAGAAGTAATAATTGGAAGAAAGAAAATGATAACTGTTACAACCGAAATGCCAATATCAGCCGCATGGCTACCCAGAAACCGGCTTACAGCGCTTTCAGCATAGAAATGTTCATAAAGAGATAAGACCAATTTTACCCCCAAAATTGCAATTACTACAAAAGCGGAGGTTTCGAGAAAACTATATTTTTCCATTAAGGTTACAAACCACTGAGCAATAAATCGCATCGCTAAAATTCCAATAAATACGCCAATACATACTAAAATAATGTTCGGAGAAAACGCTACGGCAGCAAAGACATTATCAATCGAAAATGCCATGTCCATTAATTCCACTAAGGCGACTGTTGCCCAAAATGTGCCTAACGAACCAACAGTCAATTTATAGAGCCAATTACTTTCTTTATCAATGAAATCATCTTCTTCTGTGTCTGTCTGTTTTCCTTTCCACCAATCAAAAACTAAGTATAAAAGATAAAGACCTCCCAACGATTTTAGCCACCATATTTTGATAAGAGCCGCTGCAAAAATCATGGCTAATCCTCTGAAAAAATAAGCTCCCCAAATACCATATTTCAAGGCTTTATCACGTTGGTTTTGAGGTAAATCCATCACCATTGTAGCCAGTACGGCTGCATTATCCACTGACAGTAAACTTTCTATAATAATTAGATTACCAATGATGGCAAGCGAATTCCCTGGGTGACTAATTACGTCTTGCCAAAGAATATTAATTTGTTGAATAAACTCGTTCATATTTAATGGGTAAATGGTGAAATTATTGGTTTGCCATCGTAATGACTACTACTCGGCCTCCTTCTTCTTTTGATAATAATAGTTTTTTGCCATCGGTTAATTCCACCATTTCGTTGATTCCAATCATTCTGTCATTGGTTAAATCTTTAAGACCTGTTAGATTTTGATTAACTAAGACCCAAGCATTATTATGAAAGGTAAAATAACCAACGGGTGTTTTTTGGGCTACGGTCAAGCGTTCATTCCTCGGAATATTTCTATTGACGTGCCATTGAAAGAGATATTGATTGTGATAAACCATTAAACGATGATTTTCTGGTCGCCAAACAGTGGGCTTGAATTCGTAGTATAAATCTAAAACGGGTAAGGTCCCTTTATGAGCCGTTCCGCAAAACGGACATCGAGGCGTAGTGGAATTATCAAAAACGTACCATTTTTGTTCACAAGATGAATTACTGCACGGTTGCATCAAATCGGTCGTTTTCAATAAGGCTTGCTCCCACATATCCGCATTGGGGCGTTCATAAGGGTTATGCAATCCTTTGATAAATGCTTGGTCGAAAAGTTCTTTTAGGTAAGGCCCCGTGAGCGTATAGGGCAACTTGTTTATATCTGACCAATAAACATCCCACTTTGAAATCTGATTCATTTTGGGTCTGTTGGAAGCATCTGTGGGGTGTTCGATGAATAAGGATTTTTCTCCCATCGAAAGTAAATCGTCCTTTTCAGTATCTAAATCATGCACTTTCCCACCTTTTAAGGGATGCCTGTGGAGGAGATACATGTACACCAAACAAGCAAGGGCGTGGAGATCAGTCAAACGATTGGGGAGTTTTCGGTTGGTGTCAGTTTTGTCCAAATGTTTGGTTGTAAGCACTTCAGGAGCAATAAAATCAGCCGTTCCGATTACCTCCGCAGCGTATAAACCTGGCACTACCAAACCATCCAAATCAATCATACAAGCTGATTTTGTGACAGGGTCAACCAAAACATTATTGTATGATAAATCTGAATGAGATAATCCCATTTGGTGCATTTTTTTTACGCCCCTTGCCAAATTAACGCATATCTGAAAATAGCCCAACCAATTTCCTAATTCACTTTCATCTAAACGTAGGGGGAATGCCCTGTTTCTGAATTTTGAACTTGCAAACCACTTTCCATTTTTCTCTTCTCCTTTGATTAAATCGCTGGTAGCATAACCCGTTTTGAAGAAAAATTTTGGGTTATAAATCGGAACAATCAAACCCGTTTTGCCATTCGTTTCTATCACATCCGTGGGCCAGCGGTAGATTTCCTCTAAGTAATAATCTCCCGCTTCTTTAGATTTTATAGCGTTGTAATATTGCGTAACAATTTTTGTAAGGCGTTCTCTCTGATTAAAATCTTGTTTTTCTTTAAAAATAGCAACCACATATTTTCTGTCGGGACTAAAATATACATTTTTAGCCGTCCCACTTTTTGGGTTTCCGTTATCAACGTATTGATAAGTGGAGTCGTTTATGATTGATTTTACTGTAATTACACCCATAGTGATTAATAATTGAATTTAATGCGTTGTTTAAATTCTTAAAATACTACTGCCAAAGTTCTGTCATCATGGTTGCCAGAACTCCAAAAGTCCATCCACGCTGAAAGTTGACTGGCGATTTCCGTATTTTCGGAATTGAATTCTACGGTTATTTTTTCTTCATTATTACCGCCTAAATCAGCCAAAAATTCTTTCCATTTTTGTATTTTTTCTAAATTGGCTTCCACCACAAATTTTGGGTCGTAAATCCCATCCGTCATGAGCATTAGATAAGCGAAATCATCTACCAATTTAAAGCCAAAACGGGTTCCAAATTTATCGCTATTGAATATTTCGGGCATGGTGATAAACCGTGTTCCACCACCATATTCACCCACATCTAACCAATTCATTAGTTTAATCTCGGTTAAATCAGTATTTAATAATCCAATCGGACAATCACCCACGCCAAACGATAAAATGGCGTAGCCAAATTCATATTTTTTAAACAAAATAAAGATTAACGTACTGTGAAAATCCTTGATATTTGCTTCGGTTTTAAGGGCAAAATCGGCTAATTTTTGATGTACTTGAAAGGCGGCACTTCCCAACTTATTATAGACAAAAACGTTGAGCTTTTTTTGGGTATCTTCCCCCGTGCCTAAGTTGTGTTCTTGCAGCAGACGGTCAAATTCTGAGAAGGATTCTGGTGTTAAATTTTCCGTAAAATAGTCAATAATGCCATCACAAGCTATTTTTGAGCCTTGTCGAGCGAGCCTAGCACTGCCCGCACCATCGGCAACGCAAACCACATTCCAACCCGTTTCAGGGAAGTTTTTGAAGGCAAAATCATCATCTCTAAACGAGCCAACATTGGCATGAGAACGCCCTCTTTTCGAAGCAATAACAAGGTGTTTTTCACCCAATTGTTGGAAATCTTGAACGTTGTCTTCTTTCCAATAATTATTCTCTGATTTTGTACTGGGAATATCTTTCCAGAGGGATTTTGGATTGGCGTTGATAATCAAAGAAACCCTTTTTTCATTCAATTCAGAATCATCGGGTTCTCCTGCCACCCTAAATTTCATCTTTATTTTAAAATCACCACTTTGCGTTGGATTTCCTCTGATGGTTTCGGTTTCATTGTTGTATTCCAACCCATAATTTTCTAAATTTTCAAATTCTGAATAAATTATATCATTCATTTCCAACTTCACAAAATCCAAATTGACCAAATAAGGTTTATCAACCATCGCATTTGGGACGATAAGGTGTTTTTCTATGATGTCTTGAATAGTAGATTTTATTTTCCATTTATCTATCATCATTTTTTGGTTTTCCTGTATGACTCGCACGGCATTTATAATTGTTTCTTCTTGAATAAACGCTTCAAAGAGTTGCGTTCTATTCTTGGGGACAAGCATGTTTTTTTGAGTAAACAGAGTGCTAATGTATTGCTTTAGGTTGTTCATTTTAAGTTCTATCCTTGTGTTCTGTTTACATCAAAACCGCCACTGCCCGACCCGTAAGTGCCATTTACGCCACAAGAAGGGCAAGTTGCTTTCATTTCAGCCGTTTTTTCATCAATATTTTGCAAACCAATACAATGCAATTCTCCGCAACTACACATCGCAAAAGCGAATTGATTGCCGCAACAAGGACACGAAGGCATTCCGATTAATTCTTCGGTATTTATTTTTGCAGCCATACCATTTTCATCCGAAAGTTCGGAATAAGATGAACTGTCCATTTGAAATGCTCCCACCAAATGATAAGAAAGCGTTTGGTAATTTAACCCAAAAGTAGAAGAATCACGCAAGGCTTTTTTGTATTTTATCAAATAAGGGCGTTTTGTATTCTGACATTTCCCTGCCAATACCACAAAATTATGATCTATGTATTGAGAAGGGACGGTTTTTACTTGGCTAAAATCAATTTTAGTAAGTGTGTCATCATCCAATTTTGCTAATTCAAAACCCGAATTACTATTTTCAACCCGTACACTACTGGTTTTGATGGAATCCGTTACCCACTTAAAAAACTTCTGATAATCTTCGGACGTGGCATTATTGAATTGTAGAACATTCTCAGTTAATTCGCCCAAAAGCGAAGTATCCGTATTATCTCCGAAAGAAATAGCAACCATATTGGCGGTACGTTGCCAATTTTGTTTCCATTCGTTAATCGCATTTTTTGAATCGTCAGTGGGAACACCATCCGTAAACAAAAACACAATCGGTTTCCAATCGCCTTTTTGTTCCATCGTAGTTTTTACGATATTTCTTCTCAATTCAAACATCAAATGTCCCAAACCATTGCTCAGAGAAGTGCCTCCGCCAATGGGAAATCGGGGAGGATAAAAACTTACAACCTCCTGCAAAGGTACTAAGGTTTTAGCTTGTCCAGCAAAAACAATAATCGAAATCCAAACGGTTTCAATGGCGTGTGGGTCGGTTTTGATGGATTTAATAATGGTTGCCATCCCATCTTCCACCTGCCTGATTTGGTCGCCAACCATTGATTCTGATACGTCAATTAAAAAATAGATGGGTAGTCTTCTCATTGTAGCTATTTTAAAAATACCAATTCAACAATAACAAAATAACCAACAAAACAATTTGGGTCATATCAACCGAAAGACCGATTCCGACCTCAAATGGCTTAAAAAATGATTTTAGACTATTCAAAATGGGCGTAAAAATACTATTAAAGAAATCAAAAGCGCTTTTGAATTGACCCGTTAATTTGTCTTTGTATGGTAATAATTTTGAATAAAGAAACAGTCCAATGATGAGGACATTAATGAAAATATGGAGGATTAAGTACATTAAATTACAATATTTATTTCGCTTGGAGGAGGCGGTAAAGCAATTGTTTCACCCGTTCCTTGACTTTTATTTCCTTGTTCGATAGTCTCTGAAACCCATTTGAAAAACTGTTTCAACGTGGCACTATCGGCATTATCTAAATGAATAACATTATCGGTTAATTCTTTCAACAAACTATCATCCGCCAATTTCCCAGCTGCACAACAAACAATAGCGCCAAAATTAAGGGCTTTTATTTGGGGAAGCATCTCTCGATAGAGTTGTAAATCGTTGGGTTTGCCATCTGTAAAAAGAAACAATAAAGGCTTCCAATCACCCTTTTGCGTTGGACTACCTTTGATAATATCCGTTTTTACTTTCTGATGTAACATCTCCAAAGCTCTTCCTGTATGCGTTGGACCACTTTGTGGACAAGTAATTTCGGGTAATTGAAAAGAAGCTAATTCCGTGAGGGGAACTATCTCTTTCACTTCTCTATCGAACGTTATAATGCAAATCCACAAAGAATCCAATGCTTGAGCATCCATTCTAAGGGTATTTATCATCCCACTCAAAGCATTATTTAAGGCTTGTATAGGTTCGCCATACATGGAGCCAGAGGTATCTAATAAAAAATAAACGGGTAATCTTCTCATTTGGAATGTTCAATTAGACAACAATATTCAATTCTGATGGGGGAGGAGGCAATTCTTTTAGACCTTGTACTTCCTTTCCACTGTCTTCTACTTTGGTCGAAGATACGCCAATGGAAGCTGTTACCCACAAAAAGAATTTTGAAATACTGGCACTATCTGCCGTGTCTAAACTCACTACGTCATTCGTAATTTGCTTCAAAACGCTCGTGTCAGCCTTATTTCCGGCGGCACACGCAATCGTGAAAGCAGTTTTATGCTTTTTGAATTCCGTTAAACCACTTTGCCAATTATCCGTCGGAATACCGTCCGTCATAATGAAAACCAATGGTTTCCAGTCGCCTTTTTGTTCCATCGTTGTTTTGGCAACTTCCTTTTCTATACAATTACTAACCAATTTGAGAGCTTCGCCCAAAGCCGTTACACCCGAAGCCTTCAAATCAACCATTTGGAAAGAAGCCAAATCGGTCAAAGGAATAATCTGCTGTGCCGTAGTATCAAATGTAATAATACTAATAAAAGCCGTTTCGATGGCTTGCGGATTTTGGCGTAATGAACTAATCATCACTTGTACGCCATTTTTAACGGCTTCGATAGGTTCGCCACTCATCGACCCAGACGTATCTAACAATAAATAAACGGGTAATCTTCTCATGTGTTTAGACCCTTGCGGGCGATAATTTTCCGAATTTTACAAATACGATTGCATAATTCTTTGGATGGTTTGTCCCAAGAATGAATCTTCCGTTGGGTCGCCGATGGCATCAAATTTCCATTGGTCGTTTCTTTTATATAATTTTCCTAAAATTAGGGCGGTTTTTCCTTTATATTGAGGTTCCGCAGAAACATTATACGAAGCAAAAACCGAATTTACTCTCGTAGCTGTCCCCTCAAACATTCGGATTTTAGCGTATGGAATCATTGAAAAATCTTCTTTCCCCACGTTATTTAAAAAGAAATAAATCTTTGAAACATTGGGATTAATTTTTGTTAAATCAACGGTAATAATTTCATTATCTAAGCCATCATCTCCACCCGAATCACCCTGTAAATCGTCGCCAGTATGTCTCATGGCGTTATCAAAAGTGCTTAATTTTCCTTTTTGTAAACCAAATTTTTGCAGAACTGACAAATTATATAGTGGTGAATAAATAAAATCAACCATATTATTGTTATTGTCCACCAGCACGCAACTCAAGTCTAAATCTACGTTGGTTTTGTTGGTTGATAATCCAAAAAATCCTTTTGTTTCAATGGCTCCCCAGTTTGCTCCAACGCAAAAATTGGTGAGTTCAGAACCTGATTCTTTTCTGAGGTCTATTTTCTGACCTTTCGATAAATTAATTGCCATGATTATTTTTAGTTAAATATTTGTACGAAACTTAGGTAATTCACTAAAATTGAGCTGTTCGCTCCTTAATTATATTTGGTCAGAAAATCCTCTAATCCACCTTTCATACCTGTGCCAACCGCTTCAAATTTCCAGTCCGTACCACGTTTATAAATCCGACCAAATTCAATGGCCGTTTCAATTGAAAAGTCTTCTTCCAGTTCGTATTTAAGGATTTCGGCATTAGAATTTGAGTCAAAAATTCTGATATAAGAATTACGGACTTGCCCAAAATTTTGCTTTCTATCTTCCGCTTCGTGAATCGTTACAACAATACAAATTTCTGTTGCATTCGTATCAATTTTTGATAAATCTACGTTGATTTGCTCATCATCACCATCGCCATCACCCGTGAGATTATCGCCCGTGTGTTCAACCGCACCATTGGGCGTTTTGGGATTATTATAGAAGACAAAATGACTATCACTGAGAATCTTTTTGTTTTCGCCCATCACGAAAACCGAAGCATCCAAATCGAAAGCCATCCCCGTTGAAGAACTGTTGGTATCCCAACCTAATCCCACCGTAAATTTTGGAGCATTGATTGATTCTCGTTGCCCTTTTTGTAAGTTAATTGCCATGTTATTTTTGGTTTTTACGAAATATAGACTGTATTTTTTGCTCTAAGCGTTACTTCTTTTTTAATTGTTTGTAAATTCTCCTGATACGCCTCAATGGTATGGTAACTATTGCCAATCGCCATATCATACAATAAATCAAGAAAAGAAATGGAATGATTTTGAAGGAATATTTGGAATGAATTAGGCTCACTATTCAAAATGTATTTCACGATTCTTGTATTAATCGAAAACGTCCCATTTTTGATAATATCATCCAAATCAAAGATGGATTTTACATGATAATAATTCAGATAATTCTCGATGTTTGGGTGAATATTTCGGTTAATTAACTCGGCAAAATATAAAAGATACGTTTCGTTTTCTAAGCTATATTGCTCCAACATTTTCGTAATCATTCTTTCATGGCTACCAGTAATGCGAATGTCGTCCAAAAAAATTAATACTTTATCCTTCAAAAAATCTTTGTCAATGTGAAAAGTGTCATTTCCAATTAGATTTAATCTTTGGGCTTCGTCTAATGCTCCGTAATCTTCTCTATAAGTAATACTACGAGTTACTTTTGTTTCTTGAACAACGGGTAAATTGTTTGCTACCAACCATCTATTTAACCGAAAAACGAAGTAGTTTTTCATGCCAAAAGTAGCCGTTGGAATAAAAGCGTAAGGACTGGGAATGACAACTATTTGTTCAAGAATAGGTTTTTTTGTCAGATAATTTTCGATAAATCCTTCTGCCAAAGCATTGCCGAATTCCTTTGCAATTGAATCATCTCCGTATTTGAATTTACTGTATTTTTTTGGACTGAATCCAAAAATGTCAGCACTTTGAATCTTATGTAGTGAATATGTGTGTTGCATTATTTCAATAAGTCAGCAATGGTATTGAGGTTTGAATTTACTTGAAAGCTTTTGATTCCCAGACGATTAGCTCCGTGAATGTCGGCAATTATATTATCGCCAATGTGAATTATATCATTCAAAAATAGGTTGTCACGCTTCCTTTTTTGATAGATTTTTTCAATCATCAAAGAAAAGAATTCAGCATTGGGTTTAGATAAATTTACCTCATCAGAATACAATTGAAAATCAAAGAGGTGAGCTATTCCTATTTTTTCTAAAGCAATTCTGAGCGTTGCTCCTTTTATGAAGCCCGTATTGCTCAAAATATTCATCGAAACATCAGAGATTTTTTTAAGTGAATTTAAGGTGGAAAGTGTTTCAGGGTGGTAAATTGTGGGAATATATTGGAAGAATAATAGTTCCATTTCGTGTAGTAACCATTCCATATCAAGGTCTTCAAAAATGGAATTTGAACCGTTTAGTTCGTAAATAATCATCAAATACATCTCTTCAACATCAAGGTTTTTCCCCGATTTTTGGTTAATGGCATTACTCATTAAATCTATTTTGCGAAAAAGAAGTTCAACTTCCTCCAACGGTTTTCCATTAGCGTTCAAATGCTTGTGAAAGAATAACGCTCGCTCTTTTTTAAAGGTAGGATTGGATTTAATAAGGGTAAGCCAAAGGTCAAAAGAATAATGTTTGTATGTTTTCATGGAAGTGATAATGGGTGCAATGAATTAGTTAATATTTTGGTTTTTCAAGGATGCCATTTGAGAGTAGTTTTTTTGAATTTCTCAAATATAGTTATTTTTTCTTTTTCAAAAATGTTTTTCATCAATATTGTTTTGAATGGTCATATCTGGGTACGGACTATGGGAATTTTTGTAAAAAAAAGAGGCAGAAAATCTGCCTCTTTTGTATTCTATACCAAAATTGTATTTTAAAACAAGTAACCATTTTTCTCAATTGATGCCTCTGCAATACGTCTTCGGGCATTTTTCAAGTTCATTGGTTCTATTTTTGTAAAGCGTTTCAAGCCCATTAACATCACTCTCAATTCGTCTCCTTCGGCAAAACTGGTAATGGCTGTTTTACCCGCCGTATTTACTTTATCAACGGCCGTATGTAAGTAAATCATGGCAGTATCTTTCTGCAATTCACAAGCTGCTTCGCCACGAACACCGATTAATTTTTCAACTCTCAAAAGTGTTGATTCTGCCACGTAAAGTTCAATCATCATATCTGCTAAATTCATAATGATTTCTTGCTCATGTTCAAAAGTCATCATAAATTTTTGCAAAGCCGCACCCGCAATCATCAAAGTGGCTTTCTTTAAATTTTTAATCACTTTTTTTTCAGCCATCAAAATTCCTTCTTCCTCTTCCAAGCTGAAATCAGGAATTGCCATAATTTCTTTACCAACTGCCATGGCCGCTGGCATCAAATTTAATTCACCTTTCATGGCACGTTTCACAATTGTACCTACCGAAAGCAAACGGTTAATCTCGTTAGTTCCTTCAAAAATACGGTTGATTCTTGCATCACGATAGGCTCTATCCATCGGTGCTTCTGCCGAGAAACCCATTCCTCCGTAAACCTGAACGCCTTCATCTACCACAAAATCCAACACTTCCGAACCGTGAACTTTCAACATTGCACATTCAATCGCAAATTGTTCAACGCCTTTCAATTTAGCTTGTGCCGAATCCATACCACTTGATAAAAGGTTTTCAATTGCATCGTCAATGTTTTGTCCTGCACGATAACACGCTGATTCTGAAGCAAATACTTTAACCGTCATTTCGGCAATTTTGTGTTTAATAGCACCAAAATTACTGATGGAAGTATTGAATTGTTTACGTTCATTTGAGTAATTTACCGATTTTGCAATCACACCTTTACAAGCTCCTACAACTGCCGAAGCTAATTTGATACGACCAATATTCAAAATATTTACCGCAATTTTGAAGCCTCCTTCACGAGTAAATAATTGATTCTCAACGGGAACGACACAGTCCGTAAAAAACACTTGACGAGTCGAAGAACCTTTGATTCCCATCTTGCGCTCTTCTTCGTTCATCGTGATTCCGCCAAAGGTTTTTTCAACGATAAAGGCAGTCAATGATTTATCTGAATCTATTTTTGCAAAAACAATAAAAAGGTCTGCGAAACCAGCATTTGTTATCCACATTTTTTGTCCGTTGATGATAAAATTCTTACCATCTTCCGATAAAACTGCCTTCGTTTTTCCTGAATTTGCATCCGAACCCGAATCTGGTTCTGTTAAGCAATAAGCCGCTTTCCATTCACCAGAAGCAAGTTTTGGCAAATATTTTGATTTTTGTTCTTCATTTCCGTAATACAAAATTGGCAACGTTCCAATTCCTGTATGAGCCGAATACGCTACCGAGAACGAATGTCCACCACCACAAGCCTCCGCTACCAGCATTGAAGTATTGAAGTTCATCCCGAACCCACCATATTCTTCTGGAATGGCAGTTCCCAACAAACCTAATTCACCCGCTTTGTCCATCAATTCCACCATCAAATCAGTATTTTTGGCATAATCAATATCATCTAAACGTGGGTGAACTTCAGTGCGGAGGAAATCCAAACAAGTTTGAGCGATCATTTGTTGTTCTTCCGTAAATTCTTCTGGAATAAAAACCTGTGAAGCTTCAATATCTTTGATTAAAAATTCGCCTCCATTAATAGAAGCTTTGTTTTCTGTAATAGTCATGTTTTTGTAAATTAAAATACTGGATATGAGGTCTTTGTATCTGATTTTTTGTTTGAGTAATTTTAAATTGGTATGCAAGCATACTATTTTTTTGTAAAGATACGTAAATAAAAAAATGCTATGCAAGCATAACATTTAAAATATTTTTGAATGCCGTAAAATGGTGTTTTTTAATCGACGAAAGTATCTTCTATTAAGTTTTCGGCTTTATAATTGGCGGTGTCATTATTAACAATTTCATTAATATTTTTCATTACTTCAAAGAAAATGTTAAGTTTTTCTTCGCCAATTTTTTCATATATCGCATCATTAAATAAAATAACTCCTTGACGAGCATAATCTCTTTTACGCTTACCATCTTCGGTAAGATACACTTTTACCACTCGGCGGTCGTCGGCATCAATTTCACGGCGAATCCATTTTTTGTCTTCCAACGATTTTAACATTCGAGTCAGGCTTCGGGGTTCTAAACCTAACGCTGGTGCTATTTTAGTGGCAGGAGTGCCTTTTTTATCAATATTCAATAGGACATAGCCAATCGCCATGGTCATATCAAATGGTCCTGCATAAGAATTATACATCCGACTGATGGCGTGCCAACCAGATTTTATATGATAATCTACGGTTTTATCTGCTTTCATGATTCAATTTGAACAAAATGGGAATTATTATGCACTGCATAACAATGCAAATTTGATAAATAAATATTTGTTATGCAAGCATACCATTAAAAAAAGAGAATAGTTAATAGTTGAACATATATTCGTCTATTTTCTACTAACTATTCTCTGTTATCTAAACACTAATCTCTATTTTAAAACATTTTATCTGATTTTTTGAACTGAACCTTAAAGCGTTTTTCATCTTTTACATCCCTAATTTTTACGATGTATTCGCCTGGTGAGAGTGCATACGTGGGCAATAAAATTACCTCATTTTTGCTTTTCTGTACGGCATCGCACGGAACCCCCATACCCGAAGTAGTGCTAAGTAAAATGTCATTTTCTTTAATATTTTCCATCTTCACTCTTATCATTTCACCTTCTTCGGAAGTATGTAAAGTAACGCCAAAAGCTTCTCCATTAATGGCAGTAACTTCTACCGCCATGGGTGAATATACGTGCATATTCCGTTCTGAATCAAATTCTATGATTCGATAGTGATTGGTAAATCCACCCGAAGGAGTTTCGTCTATGAACGTATTTAGGTCTTCGTTTTGGGTAGGTTTTAGTTCGGCTAAGTCATAAAATTTTTCAGCATCTTTACTCCGTTGAATAATAAATTTACGGCTATTATGCCCTTTTGGAGTTACCCACATTAATTGCACATTTTGCTCCGCTGCTACTACTGTTAGCCCGATGGTTAAGTTAGAAGTGGTTTGTACACGCCCTTTTAAGCTACTTTTTAACGTTGAATTATCGCTCGTTTTTTTTTCGGGTTCTTTTATAAAAGAATCCAAAAATTTGAGTTCTGATTTAGCCGATGCTAAATTCAAGGAGGTAAGAATACCCGCAGGTTGTTTGGGTAGTGTGACAAACGCCATGGCCGCTAACGATGTACACGTAATCCCCAGTCCCAAAATGTGCTTGTGAAGGTTTTTCATGAGAAATTGATGGTTGTTAAAATACTTATCTTCGGGCGGAAGAGCGGAGATGTGCGTGGTAAATCAATAACAAATATCATTCCAAAATAGGAGGTAAGGAGTAAGGATAAAAAAAGGATGACATCGCTCAAAGCAATGCCATCCTTAAAACTTATGGTAGATTTACTATTTTACTTCACCTTATTTCCTTTCATCCGACGCACTTTAATTTTCAAATTATTCAGTACACTTTTGGAAAGCATAATTCTCACACGGGGTTTTTTATAAATCACTAAATATTTATTTCCTTCATAATCTAATCTCGAAAAAGCAGGATTACCTTGTGCATCCACTAATTGGTAATAAAACTCGCCTTTTTCGCCTGCCACGGGCCCAAAATGTAGCGCATTATCTTCCTTGCCATTTTCAAATGATAGTAATAAATGTCCAGCATCTTCTTTCTGCAATTTTCCAGGCGTTCCTTTTTCTAAAGAAATTCGATTAATATATCGTCCGTTTTTAAAAATCACCTTTCCAGATTTAATATTTGCATCGGATGAAGGAACTTCACGTTCAAGATAAAGAGGATTGTCGTTATAATATTGAATTCGAGTTAAATCAAGTTCATTTTCTTGGAGTTGGTGCATCAACGAACCCGTTAAAAACACATTTTTTTGGCAACTTGCCAGCGAAATAACGCTGAGGATAAGCAAGATTTTTTTCATAATTCTCACGTAAGGATTTAGGAGTACTTTAGAAGGCGGATTGACGATAAGTATTGTGAATCAGTAATTTAGTTTCTTGGCAATTAATAAAAACCTACGACTTCTAATGATAAAAATACTGAATATATTGTTTAATATCCAAATTTTAATGGTTTTATCAACCATTAAACGCATTTATTAGATAAAATTATACTTTTTAATGTAGGCAGTCCAAAGACTATGCCAATTTTAATTTTATTGGAATTGAGCATAATAGCTTGAAAATTTGATTGAATCGTCTTCACATAACTCAAAACTAATAAATATCCGAAACTGAACTTATAAGAATAACTATTATAAATACTTTCAAGAAATTTTGAAAGTTCAAAACAATACTTTACAAACCATTATAAAAGCTGATGAAAGCCTCTTCTGGCGGGTATCTTTAAATTATTCAAATGATTAAGTATTTCCTAAAAGGCAAAATATAAACCAAACCCACTATTCATAAATTAATCCTTACTTTGTGAAGTATCAAATAAAAGACTCAAAATGAGTCTTTTATTTATTAACAATTCTAAATATAATATAAATATAGAAATACTCCATTTAATAATTTTTCTCTATCGTATTTTTCAAGTAAGTAATAGGATTTAATATTTATTTAGATTAACACAATTTGTGTAAATGATATTGATTATCAATGTGTTAAGATGTAGTATTTCTCGAACAATATTGTGTTTTTGTAATATTTGACTTTTGGGAACTTAAAAGAAATAAGTAAAAATGTGATTTAAACGGTAATCTTATCTTCATTCTTCAAATTTTGAAAGTGTTAATTGTTATAAATCAGTAATTCATTTTATTAAGCATTTGTGTAATAACTGACTGAAAATTAAGATATTACATTTTCAAATAAGTATATTTATAAAATCTTATGCAGCCAATTCATGACAAGAAATAAAATCTATTGGATTATACAATTTTCTTCGTGGGGGTTTTATATTATTTATATCGCACTAAGGATTCCGTATCTCAAAGCTGATATGCCCAGCTTGGTACTCGCTCTACTATTTAATTTTATTCTTTTTATTTTCACCACCCACATTTACCGTCAATTAGTCCGAAAAAGAAATATTGAGGGAATGAAACTTCACCAGTTTCTGTTTTTTCCAGTGCTTGCCAACTTTATCATTGCGTTGCTTGTACAAATAGTGAATAGCGATGTTTTACACTTTGACCAGATGTTTTGGAAAGGTTATGAACATACGCCACAGAGTTATATTATTCAAAGTCTTGATACTTTCAGATTTGCTATGCCTTGGTTTATTTTTTATCATGGTATTAAATTCGCCGAAAAGGCTATTCAAAATGAGCGAGATAAATTAGAAGCACAAATGCAGTTGAAAATTGCAGAATTAGAAAATTTGAAGAATCAATTAAATCCCCATTTTTTGTTTAATTCACTCAATAGTATTCGTTCGCTGACAATATCAGATCCAAAATTGGCTCGTGAGGCTATCACAAAATTATCGGATTTGTTACGGATTTCTCTAACGTATAAAGGTTTACAGGATATTCTATTTGAAGAAGAATTAAATTTGGTTAAGGACTATCTTTCGCTCGAAAAAATCAGATATGAAGATAGGCTAAATTATCATTTTGAGATTTCAAAGAAAATTCTTAATGCACTTATACCACCAATGGCCTTGCAATTATTAGTTGAAAATGCCGTTAAACATGGAATAGCAAAAGAAAAAAAGGGAGGGGAAATATTGATATTTGCTCATTCGGAAGAAGGAAACTTGATTTTTGGCGTAAAGAATACAGGAAATTTAATCAAAGCCAATGCTGATAATAGTAAAAGACTGGGAATTGGTTTAGCAAACTTAAAAAGACGTTTAGAATTAAATTATGGCGTTATGGATGGTTTTAAAATTTCTGAGCTAAATAAAGTCGTTACTTCGGAAGTATGTATTCCAATGAAAGTAAAATAATAGCGTAAGAAAAGTAAATATATGACTCGATTTTGGCCAAAAACATTAGCTGTCTAATAAAAAATAAAATATAAGTAGATAATTAGTGAAAAATATTACAGAATTTGTTACTTTAGCGGAGAAATGTCGAAAATAGTAGCTTTTTATTAAAATTAGTTCAGCTTTGATTATTTTGTGCATCATTTTTGCACACAAGTCTCTAATTTAAAATTGGTTAGTTTTAATACTGTCCCCTGATTGGTTCACAGGTGTTGAGCCAGATTGTTGAATTTTTGAAAAACTAAGTTACGCAGATATGGCAAATAGAAAACCCTATTCCCCCCGAGCTGGTAACCGCCACTATCAAGAATTGTCCCCTGTAAAGCAAATGAGTAAGAAAATTAAAACGATTTTGGTGGATGACGAAAGGTTGGCCCGCCAAGAATTAAAGTATTTGTTGCAAGAATATCCAGATATTCAGATTATTGACGAAGCCGAAAACGTCGATGAAGCTTTGGAAAAAATCCACCGCCTGCAACCAGATTTGATATTTCTTGACATAGAGATGCCAGAAAAAAATGGCTTCGATTTGTTGAGTGATCTTGAATATGTTCCCAAAGTGGTTTTTGTAACGGCTTATAATCAGTATGCTATTCAGGCTTTTGAGTCTGAGGCAATGGATTATTTATTGAAACCAATGAAATCAGAACGCTTGGCAAGAACAATTGAGAAGGTCCGTTCAGATATTCAGCAACATAGAATTACAGAAGCAGTTTCGGAAGGAAGACTTCCTGCTCAAAAACGTATTTTCTTGAAAGACGGCGAGAAGTGTTATTTCGTTCGTTTAACAGAAATTTATATGATTGAATCGGTGGGTAATTATTGTCGTTTCCATTTTGGAACAGACCGTCCGATGATTCACCGTTCTTTAAATAAAATTCAAGAGCGTTTGGATCCTCATATTTTCTTCCGTGCGAATCGTCAGCAAATTATTAATACTGAATATATTGCCAACATTGAATCTTATTATAAAGGTGGAATGAAAGTGGCTTTAAATAACGGGATTGAATTAGAAATTTCGACTCGTAATTCGGTAGCTTTCAAAGAAATGATGGGTATGTAGTATTTAAAAGTACGGTCATTGCAAAAGAGTCTTCAAACTTAATTTGAAGACTCTTTTTTGTTCAACTTTATATTATTTTTTCATTCATTTGATAAGAAGCTTTATTGAAAAATTAATACGGATACATATAAAATGGAGAAGTCCTATATATAAGAGTTTTATCATTTTGTTTCGGCAAATATGTATTTTTACTTGTTTTGTTATCCTAAGATAAGTAATATTGTTCAGGAAAATATCTGCACAGATATTCTTTTAGGGTTAACAGTGGCGGCTGTTAACCTTTTTTATTTTTTGTCGTCTTCAAATTAAAAATGAAACCTATTATCTTTGTTTCATGCGTATCCTAAACTTCTTTTATACCCTTTGGGCAGCCTTTTGGTTTGTATTCTTGTTTATGCTGTTATTTCCATTTTTCTGGTTGTTTCTACAAAAAACCGAATGGAAGTCCAAAGCTCATTACCTAAATAGATTGTGGGGTAAGATGTTTTTTCCAATTGCGGGTATTCCTATCAAAGTTCAATATGATTTTGAACCTGACGTTAACAAGACTTACGTTTTTTGTGCCAATCATTTTTCATACGTTGATATTGCGGCCATGGGCATGATTATTAAAAATTATTTTGCATTTGTAGGAAAAGCATCCATCAAAGGAGTGCCTTTGTTTGGGTATATGTTTACTAAACTGCATATTCAAGTGGATAGAAATGATAAAAATAGTAGAGTCACTTCCATGAATCGCTCCTTAAAAGCACTACAAGGTGGACGAAGTGTGATGATCTTTCCTGAAGGGGGAATTTGGTCAAAAAACCTTCCAAAGATGTCGCTACCTTTGAAAGATGGCGGATTTGCGATGGCAATTAAAGAACAGATTCCTATTGTACCCATTTCACTTTTGAATAATTATAAGATAATTCACGATGATAAGTTTGCTGTTTATCCACAAACAATTCGGGCAATTGTGCATAAACCGATTGAAACGGTGGGCATGACCAATCATAACATTGAGGAATTGAAAGCGAAGTTTTATGAAATTGTTCAAGGAGCTTTGGATAGTCATCAGTAAGCAGTTTTTAAGTTGGTAATTTACAGTAGAAAGCGTTTATCAGAATTTAGGGAACAATATTTATTAACTGCCTACTAATATTACCATTTAATAGTTCTTTTGACCAATCAGCGACTTATTGTTTCTCAGATTGATTTCATAATCATTAATTTGTAGAAAAATTTAAACTGAAAAGACAATGAATTCACACGAAATTGATTACAAAATTATTGGCGAGGATATTCAACTCGTAGAAATTGAACTTGACCCAAACGAAACGGTGATTGCAGAAGCGGGGTCGATGTGTTATATGGAAGACGGAATAACTTTCGAGACTAAAATGGGCGATGGTTCGAGTGGTGATAATTCGGTGATGGGTAAACTATTTCAAGCGGGTTCTCGTTTATTAACGGGTGAATCATTATTTATGACTCATTTTACAAATCGTGGTATCGGCAAACGAAAAGTAGCTTTTTCTGCCCCATATCCTGGCACAATTATACCCATTAATCTATCTTCATTGCCTGGAAATACACTGATTGCCCAAAAAGATAGTTTCTTATGTGCCGCTTTGGGAACGAAGGTTTCAATCACTTTTAATCAAAAAATTGGCGCTGGATTTTTTGGTGGTGAAGGGTTTATTTTAGAAAAATTACAAGGAGATGGGTTGGCATTTGTACACGCAGGAGGAACCATTATTGAAAAACAATTGAATAACGAAACCCTCAGAATTGATACAGGTTGTATTGTGGCTTTTGAACAAAATTTGACTTACGATATTCAACGTGCAGGTAATTTAAAATCAATGATTTTTGGTGGAGAAGGGATTTTCTTAGCAACGGTACATGGAACAGGAAGAGTTTGGATTCAATCAATGCCGATTTCAAAATTGATTCGTGCCGTGAGTCCGTACGGAGGAAATACGAAGAAAGAAAATGGCTCAGTGTTGGGTGGTTTGGGCAATTTATTGGGCGATTAACATCCAGTAAACAATTATCAATAAATAGTTATCAGCATAAATAATGTTTCAAATTATGACAGGAGGTAAAAATTATCATATAAAAGATTGGCTTCATTTTGGCTCGAAACTGTGTACTGCCAATTGTTTACTACTTACTGTTTACTGCTTATTATTTTTTAATTGTCGTCAAAAAAATGATGGTTCAGACTTTGTGCCTAAGCCGAAAGGTTATAATCGGATAGATTTGCCAGTGGCTCAATATCAGCAAATGACTGAAAATCATCCGTTTAGTTTTCAATATTCAACCCAAGCTATTTTGAAGCCTGACACTGTTCGTTGGGCAGAACCGCATTGGATGTATGTGTATTATCCGAAACTAAATGCGATGATTCAATTGACATATAAACCTTTGAATGGCGATAAAAATAAAATGGCAAAGTTGATTGATGATGCTCATAAATTAGTGGCAAAGCATGGTCAAAAGGCGTATTCTATTCAAGATTATGTTTTAAAAATGCCCTCGAGACAAAAAGCAATGTTGATGGAATTGGAAGGAGAAGTTCCCACGTATTTGCAATTTTATACCACTGATTCTACCAAACATTATTTGCGTGGCGCTTTATATTTCAACACTGCTTTAAAAAGTGATTCACTGGCTCCAGTGATTGATTATTTGAAGAAAGATGTATTAAAACTATTGAATACTTTGCAATGGAAGAAATAAAAACGCACAGATAAACTCATGAAAGTCAGAGGCTTATAACTTCTGGCTTTTTTATTTTATGCAGATTTTAACTTTATGAAAGAACTAATCTCCATTAATTGAAATTATATAACTGCAACCACATAGAGAACATTGTAAACATAGCGTAGGCATAATCAAATAGTTAAGAAAATTTTCGCTATAAAATTAAACTGAAAGTCTATGCTTCCTATCTTTTCTATGTGATTGCATTACTCAACATCAACATGAAAAAAATCTTAGTTTTAGTATTAATTTTTGTCTTTCAAGGACAATTTTTGAAAGCACAAACAACCCGCTGGTGGGCAAATATTCAAATCGAAGGCGGAACTTTACCTTTCGGTTTAGAACTTCAAAAAAAGGCTGATAATACCTATCAAGTGTATATTTTGAATGCTTCGGAGAGATTTCAAACCGATGATGCTTCTATCTCGGGCGATTCATTGAGAATCCCTATTTCACTTTTTGATGCAGAATTAGTGGCTAAAATGACTGACAAAAATTTGACGGGCATATTCCGTAAAAATAAAGGCAGAAAGTCGTTTGTTCAAGTGCCTTTTAAAGCAACTTTGGGCTATAATTATCGCTTTGTACCCACCCAAAAAGTTGCCAATAAAATGGATTTGCAAGGGAAATGGGCGACAAATTTCATCAATACGACTACGCAAAAGAAAAGTTTTGCCGTTGGAATTTTTGAACAAAAGGGTAACATCGTAACAGGTTCATTTTTAACGACCACGGGCGATTATCGCTACATGGATGGCAATCGGGTAGGGGATAGTTTGTTTCTTTCAACTTTTGATGGCTCGCACACTTTTTTGATGAAAGCTAAAATTACGGGCAATAAAATTACGGGTAAGTTCAGCGATTCGGTGCTTGGATTTAAGAATATTGAATCTCAAAAAGACGATAAGGCAGAATTGCCAGATGTTAAGAAAATTACCTATTTAAAAGAAGGTTACGAAAAATTAAACTTCACTTTTCCGAATGAAAAAGGAGAAAAGATATCCTTGTCGGATGATGCTTTTAAGGGGAAAGTTGTAGTAGTTCAAATCCTTGGTTCGTGGTGTCCAAATTGCATGGACGAAAGCAGTTATTTATCACCATTTTATAAAAAAAATAAAACTAAAGGTTTGGAAATTATTGGATTAGCGTATGAAAAAAATGCTGATGCTGAATTTTTTAAAACGAAAATGGCTTTGCTTCGCAAGCGTTTTGGCATTGAATATCCATTATTGCAGGCGGGTTTGAATAATTCAGAAAGTGCCACTGAGAGTCTGCCAATGTTGAACAAAGTAATTGGATTCCCTACGACGTTAATTATTGATAAAAAAGGTAAGATTCGTGAAACACACACCGGTTTTTCAGGGCCCGGAACGGGAAAATATTATACCGAATGGGTCGCCGAGTTTGAGCGTTTGATGGATAAACTTTTGGCTGAGTAAATTTTGGTTAGTAGTTATTTAAACTTTAATGTTTGAAAATTGATACCTATTTGTTACTTGATTAATTAATAACCAACTACTGATTACTAATAACCACCCTAAATGACTAAAGACCAAAAACTAATTTTATATCTATTGGCTTGCGTTCAGTTTACCAACATCATGGATTTTATGATTATGATGCCTATGGGACCAATCTTGATGAAAGCTTTTGACATAACTGCCAGAGAATACAGTTTTTTAGTTTCTGCTTATTCAATTAGTGCGGGTATTTGTGGATTTATCGCTGCCTTTTTTGTCGATAAATTTGACCGTAAAAATGTGCTTACCATTGCTTACGTTGGTTTTTTAATTGGCACATTTGCCTGTGCAATTGCTCCCACTTATTCGATGCTGATGCTTGCTCGTATAGTAGCAGGCGTTTTTGGGGGAGTTTTGGGTTCGCAAGTGATTGCTATTGTGGGTGATACCATCAGTTACGAACATCGTGCGGAGGGTTTATCCATTATTATGGCTGCATTTTCAACGGCTTCGGTTTTAGGCGTTCCGTTGGGAATGTATTTGGCCTCGAATATTAGTTGGCACATCCCATTTATGTTTGTTGTAGCCGTTGGATTTGTGAATTTATTGCTCATTTACAGATACTTACCTAGTCTTCGAGGGCATATTAACCTATCCTTAATTAAACCGAGTCCATTTGCTGTTTTGACAAATATTAGTAAAGATGCTAACCAATTAAGGGCTTTGGCACTGTCATTAGTCGTAATATTTGGGCATTTTTGTACGATTCCCTCTTTAAGTCCATACTTGACAATAAATGTTGGAATGTCTGTTGATCATGTTTCATTAATTTATTTAGTTGGTGGGGCAATCACCATTTTTAGTGCCAGAATTGTGGGTAAAATTGCCGATCAAAAAGGGAAATATCTTATTTTTGCTACTTGCGGTACGTTGTTTTTGATCCCCGTTTTTCTAATGACTCACTTGCAATCGGGTGCAAGTTTAGCACTTATTTTATTCATCACTTCCATGTTTTTTTTATTTGCTAACGGACGCACCATCACCTTGCAAGCCATTGTTTCGGGCGTAGTAAATAGAGAGCAAAGAGGAGGATTCACCAGCATTAATTCTTCGATGATACAATTAGGGTCGGGTGCGGCCTCATTTGTGGGCGGTTTAATTGTAGAAAAAGCCTCTGATGGTACTTTATTGCATTACAATTGGGTTGGATATATGTCTATATTTTTCATGATTTTGGGAATTATTATTGGGAAATACGTAAAACCCCTTGAAGCCTAAAATTAAATAAAACCTA